>CAZBNQ010000108.1:0-8694 GCA_964493035.1 uncultured Hyphomicrobiales bacterium
AGCCGAGTTTCTCGAATCTTTTCAAAAAGATTCAGATACTACCAAATTTTCCAAGCACATTAGGAAAATAATTCAAGCTGTGCAAACTATGACAAACTTGCTAGAAAATGTTCTTACTATCGAAAAGATGAATAATAAAAATTTGCCTCTAAAGCTCGAAGCTGTTGAGATTGTTGGCTTTATTCATGAACTAATAGAAGTTTGTTCGTTTACCGATGGTTTTCGCCACAATATCATTCTCAAATCTAATATGGAAAAGATTTATTTTGTGAGTGATGCCAATTTATTACATCTCATATTAAACAACTTAATTACTAATGCTCAAAAATATTCAGCACAAGATTCAAGCATCACTATCGAGTTAGAATTGACTAATTCAATTCTTTCAATTTCCATATCCGACAATGGAATAGGTATAGGCACTGAAGAATTGGCTCACATTTTCGAACCATTCCATAGAGGCCAAAACACTGAAAACATTAACGGATTTGGTGTTGGTCTTAATATTGTAAAAAACTGTGTCGATTCTCTAAATGGGAATATTAACGCTATTAGCAAACTTGGTGAAGGCACTACTTTTCTAATCAGTCTTCCCGATATTGCTATGAGCCATTTTAATAGTAATTAATGTGCTATTGGCAAAGTAAATTTAAATGTAGATCCTGAATTTTCTCTTGATTTACATGAAATCGTACATTCATGAAGATCAATAAATTCCTTACATAATTTCAAGCCCAATCCTGTACCTTTTTCGTAATTTGTACCTTCAGTTGTATGGAACGAATCACTATCGAATAGTTTGTCTACAATTTCTTGGTTCATTCCAACTCCAGTATCAATAATCGAAATTTCATAGATCGACTCTTTCATTACAGCAGAAATTTTAATTATTCCACCTTTATTCGAAAATTTGATTGCATTAGACAATAGATTGCGCATTACAATTCCAATCATATTCATATCGCCCATCACGTAAGTTTCTTTGGCTATATCTGAGAAAAGCACTATTTGCTTTTGCTTGATATTTTCATTCAACAAATGAATGCTCGAATTGACAACATCTGCAAGATCGAATTTATCAGGCTTGAAAAACATTTTACCTCTATGCACATTTGTCCACTGCAGTAAATTTTCAAGCAATTCAGCTAATACTTTAGTAGCATCGCTCAAATCATTAATAATCTTACTTTGCTTTTCGGCATCAATATTAAGCTCATATCTTTGTTTTAGAACTTCAATACCCACACTTATAGGATTTAGTGGATTTCTAATATCATGCGCTATAATCGAATAAAACTTATCTTTAATTGCATTAGATTCTCTCAAGCTCAACTGCGATTTAATCAGTGCCTCATTTTTATTTTCGAGTTCCATGTTTACATTTTTCAACTCTCTATTCAATGCCTGATTTTTCCTAAAATTAAGCAGTAATGTCAAAAATGCTAAAAAAAGCAATACCGATATTATACTAATTACATAAGTATAATTATTTTGAGTAGCCAACTCAGCATCTTTCAATTTAGTTGTATTATCTAAAATTGCCATTTTATTAGCAACCTGCTCCAATCCAAACTCAACTTGCAATTGATTAATTCTTTCAATTGAAAAATAGTTATAGATGCTATCACGCAATTTATCATAAATCTGATGCCATTTATAAGAGCTTATCGGATCATTCATCAAAAAAGCCAAATCTGCCATCAACTGATATACTTTGGCTCTCATTCCCTTTGCATCTATTCTTTCAAAATACTTTAAACTCTCATCTAAAGTACTATATGCTTGCGTATATTTTTTGCTGCTTATTAGCGCAATTCCCAAATCAGATTGTGCAATTGCTTTTTCATATTCCCAGTCATTTTGTTCTGATAATTCTATTGATCTCGAAATATCAGTTATTGCACCCGGAATATCACCTAATATTATCAGCAAACTACCATTTTCGTGTAAATATCTGCTGAATAATTTAGACTTTGGATCAATTTTTTCTGCTATGTATGAAAAGAAATGTTTTGCAGCATTATAATTGCCCAATTCCCTTTGAGCCATCCCCTTCCATAAAAATGATTCTTGTTCTTTATTAAAATATTTCAAGGTACCAAAGATTTGAAGTGAATTATCTAAGAGGTCTGAAGATTCTTTATATTTTTTAATTTGATAATAGCATTTTCCAAGTTCCAGTTTAGTGAGTCCTATGAGCGAACTATCATTAATAGTTCTTATTCTTCTGGACGCACTTAAAGAATATCCTAATGCTTTGTCTGTATATCCAATTTTTCTATTTACTTCAGATAGCGAAATCATGCATCTAATCAAGCCTTCCTGATTATTAACTTCTTCAAAGTTTAGATATGCTTCTTCGAGATAATCCAAACTTTTATCAAACTTATTTTTTTGAGTGTAGGCATTACCGATTATCGTTTTGAGTTCACCAACTAATAGCGATCTATTATAGCTTTTAAGCAAATTTAAAGCTTCGGTCGCAATTTGTATAGCTCTATCCGGATTAGTATCAACAATTTGATTGGCAGCGTATTTTAACGAATTTACCCTATCTCCGATGGTATTTGATTTGCTTTGAACATCATTTTGGGCGTATGTATCCAATGCGCCCAACAACAATACAAACAGAATCAATATCTTGTTTTTCATAACCATACAAATTTATTAGTAAAAGTTTTATTTAACATGCAATAAATATACCAAGTTATTGCGTTTCATCAAAACAAAAAAAGCGGATTCATTTTTTAATGTCCGCTTTTATCGTAATTAACTCAATTAATTACTCAAAATTTATTGTTTCACCGTAATTCATTACAATAGACTTTTTCCCAATATTCTCAACCTTAAGCTTGAATTCTTCAGGATTAGCTTGAATTACAGGAAATGTATTGTAATGCATAGGGATTGCTAAAGTGGGATCTACAAATTTTACAGCTTTCACAGCATCATCGATTCCCATTGTAAAATTATCACCAATTGGAGCCATCATAATATCAATCTTGTCGAGCTCACCAATTAATTTCATATCTAGAAATAGTCCGGTATCGCCTGTGTGATAAATTGTTTTTCCACCCATATTAATCACGACACCTGCAGGCTCGCCCATATAAATTCCTTCATTATTAGCAGAACCATGATGCGCAATCGTGAATTTCAACCTGCCAAATGGAAATTTGAACGAACCGCCAATATGCATATTATGGGCTTTCAATCCTTTGCTTGCCATATAATTTGCAAGTTCATTGACAGCTATTATCATAGAATTATTTTCGGCAGCCAAGCTGAATGCATCCCCAAGGTGATCGCCATGAGCATGAGTCAAAACAATGAAGTCAGGTTTTATATCTTCTTTTTTTAGCGTAGCAGTGGGATTGCCTGTTATAAAAGGATCAATTGCAATTGTATATTTCCCATCGTTCAGCACAAAAGAAGAATGACTAATGTAAGTCAATTTCAACATAATTTTTTCCTCTCTCTCTTAGTTTTTATAAAACATTAAACGAAATATAAGAAAAATATTATTCAATTATTTTACCATCTGCCATTTTAACAACTCTATCGGCAGATTGAGCTATATAGCTATCATGTGTAGCAATAATAAGAGTAAGTTCATATTCAGATCTTAACTCTTTTAGCAAATTCATAACAAGCTGAGCGTTGGCAGAATCGAGATTGCCTGTAGGCTCATCTGCAAGTAATAGTTGAGGTCGATTGACTAAAGCTCTCGCAATAGCAACTCTTTGTTGTTCGCCACCACTCAATTCCATTGGCTTATTTTTTAGTAATTTGCCAACTCCCACTCTTTCCATCAAATCTAAAGCTTTTTTTTGAGCTTCGTTATTAGATTCGCCAGCAATAAGAGCTGGAAGCATAACATTTTCTAATGCAGTAAATTCAGGAAGCAAGTGGTGAAATTGAAAAACAAAACCAATATTTTTATTTCTAATATCATTCAACTTATCGTCTTTTAGTTTTGAAATTACATATTCCTTGTCAAAATTAAGAATAATTTCTCCAGAATCAGGTTTGTCGAGTGCGCCAAGCAAATATAGCAAAGTGCTTTTACCAACGCCAGAAGCACCCATAAGAGCAACAAATTCCTTATAAGCGACATTAAGGCTAACGTTATTCAAAACAGTATTGACAGGCTGACCTTTCAAAGCGAAAGATTTTTTCAAATTATTAACAACAACAGAGAGCGCCATAAGACTCAATCATAAGTTTAAAAAATACAAATATAAACAAAAAAAAGCGCTCAAGGCGCTTTTTTTAACAAAAAGTCAAACTGATACTAAATTAAGCTTTTTCTTCTTCAGTAGTATCGTCGAAAGTCATTTTAGGAGCATCTGGAGCATCGTTAGATTCTTCGGCAGCGATTGGAGCTTCTTCAGCAACAGCAGTTTCAGCAACAACTTCTTCGACCGGAGATTCAACAACATCAGCAACAACAGGAGCTTCTTCTTTAATTTCAGCCACAGGAGCAGCAGCTTCTACTTTAGGAGCTTTTGCAGGTTTAGCAGCTTTTTTAGCAACTTTCTTTTTACCTTTAAGAGCGACAACGCCGTCTTGAGGAGCTGACCAATCGATAAGTTCGATCATAGCAGAAACACCGCCGTCACCTCTACGATGACCAAGTTTAACTATGCGAGTATAACCACCATTACGAGCTTCGACTACTGGAGCGACAGCATCAAACAATTCTTGAACCACGCTTTTACGAGTGATAATACGAGCAGCCTGGCGGCGGTTATGTATATCAATTGTTTGTCCTTCGGGTAAAAGATTTTGTCTTTCGCGAACCAAAGCATGTTTAGCTTTTGTAATCAATTGTTCAGCGAAAGGGCGGAGTTCCTTTGCTTTTGCAAGGGTAGTTACTATGCGTTTATGCTCAATTAAGTCAGTAGCAAGGTTGCGCAAGAGAGCTTTTCTATGGCTACTTGTTCTTTTTAATTTTCTTCCGCTTACTAAGTGTCTCATTGCAATATCTCAATAATTAAATATTCACAAAATTAATCAATATGCGAGCCTTTTGGCTCTTCCTTTAGGTAAGATTCAACATTCATACCGAATTCAAGACCGCAAATTTCGACAACTTCAGACAATTCTGCAAGAGATTTGCGACCAAAGTTACGGAATTTGAGCAATTCTGATTCTTGTAGCTGAACCAATTCGCCTAATGTTTTAATATTTGCAGCTTTCAAGCAATTGTGTGCACGAACTGATAGTTCAAGTTCATCGACCGGAGTAAGAAGAATCTTGCGCAATCTGTTGCGTTCAGCAGCTTTAACTTCTTCTTCGACAGCTTCGTGTGGTGGAGCTTCTTCTTCGAGTGCTTCGAAGTTGATGAAGAACTTAATATGATCGTTCATGATTTTTGCTGCAAAATGAACAGCTTCTTGTGCACTTACTGAGCCGTCTGTACGGACGTCAAGAATTAATCTTTCGTAGTCAGTACGTTGACCTACACGATATGGCTCAACTGTATATATAACGTTTTTAATTGGTGTATAGATAGCGTCGATAGGAAGCATACCGATAGGGAAATCAACAATTTGTTGTTCTTCTGCAGGTACGTAACCTTTGCCTCTACCCAGACGTAATTCTACATCTAATTCTGCATCATCTGCCAAAGTAGCAATATGATGTGTTGGGTCGAGCACTTCGATCTGAGGATTAGCATCTTGGATATCTTTAGCAGTCCAATTGCCTGGTCCTTTCAAATGGAAGGAGACGCGTTGTACTTTTTTGTCAAGCACTTTGAGCCTGACTTCTTTAAGATTAAGAATGATTTCAGAAACATCTTCTTTAACACCGGGAATATTCTGGAATTCGTGCAAAACATCCGAGATTTTAACGCCAATAATAGCGCTACCGGGAATAGAAGACAATAGAACTCGGCGAAGCGAGTTACCAATGGTAACGCCATAGCCATGTTCTAACGGTTGAAGTACGAATCTACCGTGAAATTCTGATGATGACTCTTCAATCTGAACCCTTTCGGGCATTTGCATTTGTGTATTCATATATATTTTATGCCGGATTTGATTTATAATACATTTATTATATCCGTCAAAACCAAAGCTAACGCTCTGCGCCTTAGAGTAGGATTATACTCTTCTTCTCTTTGGAGGGCGGCAGCCGTTATGCGGTATCGGTGTTTTGTCAATAATTGAATGAATTTCCAAGCCTGCCGAATTCAAAGCGCGAATTGCTGCTTCGCGTCCGCTGCCGGGACCTTTTACAACAACATCAACTTTTCTTAAGCCCATGTCGTAAGCTTCTTTAGCAGCTTTTTCAGCAGATACTTGCGCCGCATAGGGTGTGTTCTTTTTTGAACCACGGAACCCATTTCTTCCTGCGGATGACCAGCAAAGCGCATTTCCGTACATATCTGAAATCAATACTTGTACGTTATTGAATGTTGCTCTAATAAATGCTTTACCGTGTATATCCGATACGACTTTTTTCTTTATTTTCTTCTTCGCCACTGAAGTTTCCTATAATAAAATACTAATAATATTATCCGATATTGAAATAAAATAACACCATAATTATTATTTCTTACCGGTAGCTTTTTTCTTGCCGGCAACTGTTTTCTTGCGACCTTTGCGAGTTCTTGCGTTTGTACGTGTTCTTTGACCGCGGCATGGGAGTGAACGTCTATGGCGGAGTCCGCGATAGCATCCTATATCCATTAAGCGTTTGATATTCATTTGAACTTCCGAACGCAACTGACCTTCGGTTTTGTAGTTATCTAATACAAGACGTATTCTTGCTACTTCATCGTCTGTCCACTGGCTTACTTTTTTGTTTTCGTCGATGCCAGCTTCTTCGAGTACTTTTGAGGACGTGTATCTTCCGATTCCAAAGATATAGGTTAACCCGATCACGCCTCTTTTATTTTTTGGCAGGTCAATTCCAGCAATACGTGCCACTATAAATCTCCTTTACTATTAACCTTGTCTCTGTTTGAAACGTGGATTTTTCTTGTTAATAATATAAATTCTTCCTTTGCGTTTCACGATTTTATCATCGGGATTTCTTTTTTTAACGGATGCTTGCACTTTCATCTTTTATCTCGTCAATTTATTAATATTATTTATATCTGTAAATTATTCTGCCTTTGGTTAAGTCGTAGGGTGACAACTCTACTGTTACCTTATCCCCTTGCAGTATCTTGATAAAATTCATTCTCATCTTGCCGGAGATATGTGCCAATACTTTGTGTCCGTTTTCGAATTTCACTACGAATTGTGTATTCGGAAGTGTTTCTTCGATTATTCCGTCCACTTTTATCAAATCCAGTTTGGCCATTTTTAATCTCTCAAAGTTAATATTAACGGTTTATTATCATTTATAATTACAGTATGTTCAAAGTGAGCAGCAGGCAATTTATCTACTGTTATCACTGTCCATCCGTCTTTCGAAGTATAAACTTCTTTACGCCCCATTTGAACCATTGGCTCGATTGCTAGTGCCATTCCATTAAGCAATTTCATATTTGGATATTTATTCCTATGCAATAACGGCGGCACAAAATTCGGCACCGGCGGTTCTTCATGAAGACGTTTGCCAATTCCATGGCCGACAAGTTCTCTTGTCAAAGAGTATCCGTTTTGCTCGCAATGCTCTTGAATTGCTTTCGATATATCATACACTTTGTTGTTTTGCAAAGCATTTTCTATACCTTTCATCAAAGATTCTTGAGTTACGTCCATCAATTTCTGCTTTTCTTCGCTTATTTGGCCTACTGCATAAGTAACAGCGCTATCGCCAAACCATCCGTTTTTTTCGGCTCCACAGTCTAATGATACTATTTCGCCTTCTGCGAGCTTGCGATTGCTTGGTATTCCATGCACCACTTGCTCGTCTATTGAAATGCAGAGTGTGTTAGGGAATTCTCCTCCCTTCGGACCGTATCCCTTGAAGGCAGGTCTGCCGCCACGAGAACGAATAAAGTCTTCTGCTATTTTATCAAGTTCGAGGGTTTCGACGCCGGGTTGCACATATTTCTCAAGCAAGCTAAGAGTATCGGCAACTATCCGGCATGATTCCTCGATATATTTTATATCATCCGGTTTTATGATTGGGGCTAGTTTATATGGTAAATTTCGCTTACTCATATTTTAGAAGCCACCCATCCCAGCTCTACCTTTAATTTTACCACTCTTCATGAAACCATCATAATGACGCATCAACAAGTGTGATTCGATTTGTTGGAGTGTATCTAGTGCAACACCAACCATAATGAGCAAGCTTGTCCCGCCAAAGAATGAAGCAAAGCCCATGCTCAAACCAAATATATTGGTCATAAATGTTGGTAAAACTGCGATAATAGCCAAGAATATTGATCCCGGCAATGTTATTCTTGTTAATATACCATCTACATATTCAACTGTATGTTGGCCGGGGCGAATACCTGGAATAAATCCGCCTTGCTTTTTCATATTGTCGGCTATATCTTTTGGATTAAAGATAATCGCTGTATAGAAATAAGTAAAGAATACGATCATCATGCCATAAATTAATGCATAAAAATATGAATCATGGCTGAATAATCTTGCTACAGTTATAATAAATTGGCTCTGAGGGAAGAAGCTCAAGACTGTATTTGGGATAAACATCAATGATTGCGAAAAGATAATAGGCATAACGCCTGCTGTGTTGATACGAACCGGAATATATTGTGTG
>CAZBNQ010000109.1:0-8682 GCA_964493035.1 uncultured Hyphomicrobiales bacterium
TTTTGTTGTTTGCCCTTTTTGTTTTATTTTAGTAAGCTATTTATTTGGTTTTTATAAATATTAATATAAATTAATTGAATTTTGTCGTCAAATAATACGATTAGAATTCGACCAAACCTAAAAAATCTTATAAACTTTAAGGAGTTTTGAATGTCGTTATTAGACAGAGTCAAAGACTTTTTTTCACGCAAATCTACTGTAACTGAAGGCGGAGGCCAGCAGGCGATTCAAAAACAAGTTGCTATGGGCAAGTTGACTGCTCGCCAAAGAATCGAAACTTTACTCGATTCTGGCACTTTCCACGAATATGATTTATTTGTTGAGCATAAAGCTGAAGACTTTGGAATGGATAAAAAATTCCTTCCTGGTGATGGTGTTATTACTGGTACTGGTAATATACTTGGTTTTCCTATTTGTATTTATGCTCAAGATTTTACTGTAGCTGGCGGTTCTCTTTGATTGGCTCATGCTCGTAAGATTACTAAAATGATGGATCATGCTTTGCAGTTGGGTTTACCACTTATCGGTATTAACGATTCAGGCGGTGCTCGTATTCAAGAAGGTGTGAATTCTTTGGCAGGATACGGCGAAATCTTCTTTAGAAACACTAGAGCTAGTGGTGTTATACCTCAAATCTCTGTTATTTTGGGTCCTTGTGCTGGCGGTGCTGTGTATTCTCCGGCTCTTACTGATTTCGTTTTTGTTGTCGATAAGATTTCAAAAATGTTTATCACTGGGCCTGAAGTTATCAAAACTGTTCTTGGTGAAGAAATTTCGATGGAAGACTTGGGAGGTGCTAAAGTGCATGCCGAAGTTACCGGTAATGCTCATTTCTATGCTCAAAGCGAGCAAGAATGTTTCGAACAAATTAAACGCCTGGTTTCTTTTATTCCTTGGAATAATAGAAAAAAAGCTGATAGATTTGCTCCTAAACAACCTAACTTTCCAAAATTACCATCCGAAATTTTGCCAAAAGAACCTAACCAACCTTATGATATCAGAAATGTTATCAAATCTTTGGTCGATGATTCTGACTTCTTCGAAGTTCAAGAGCATTGGGCTAGAAATATTGTGATTGGTTTTGCTAGAATCAATGGTGATACTATTGGCGTTGTTGGCAACCAACCATTGGTTATGGCTGGTGTGTTAGATGTTGATTCTTCTAATAAAGCTGCTCGATTTATTAGATTCTGCGACTCTTTCAATATTCCTTTATTGACTTTAGTAGACTTGCCAGGCTATTTGCCGGGTGTTGATCAAGAGCATGCAGGTGTTATTCGTCATGGTGCTAAAGTGCTTTATGCTTATTCTGAAGCTACTGTACTCAAAATGACTGTTATTTTGCGTAAAGCTTATGGTGGTGGTTATATCGCTATGTGTTCGCGACATCTTGGTGCAGATTTTGTTTTTGCTTGGCCTACTGCTGAAATTGCTGTTATGGGACCAGAAGGTGCTGCCAACATCATTTTCAAAAAAGAAATCGATACAGCTTCCGATCCTGATGCTATGCGCAAAATTAAAGTTCAAGAATATACCGAAAAATTTGCAAATCCTTATAAAGCTGCTGCTGCAGGTTATATCGATGCTGTTATTAGTCCAGAAGAAACTCGTGACTACTTGATTCATGCTATGCATATCTCTCAGAATAAAGTGGACAATCCACCTTCTAAAAAACATGGTAATCCACCATTCTAAGGAGTTTTATGAGCGACAATAATAAAATTGGAAAATTAGTCATTGACGATACTGTTTATGAAACTGAATTGTCTGATAAATTTTTGAAAAGAAAAGCTTGGCAAAAAGCTGATCCTAAAAAAATCACTGCCTTCATTCCCGGTAATATCCGTGAAATATTTATTAAAGAAGGCGATAGAGTAAAACAAGGTCAAAATTTGTTGATACTCGAAGCTATGAAAATGCGTAATGATATGAAAGCTCCTATTGATGGAACAGTTCGCAAAATTCATGTGATTTCGAACCAACAAGTTCCTAAACATACTCTTCTTATCGAATTAGATTAATCTTTAAGATTATTGTTATTTTTTATAAGCCTCATATTGTTAAAATGTGAGGCTTTTTAAATTTTTATTAAGCTTCAAATGTATAGATTATAAAGAATTAATTTGTATTGTTACTACTTATTCTTATTTTTAAGTGGGTTAAGACAATACTTTATTTACTTTTTGATGTGAAAAATATGAAAAGACTAATTCTTATCATATTGATTCTTATTCTATCTTCAGTTGTTTTGAACATTGGATCGCAGGATACTGTAAAAGTTCAAGGATTAAACTTACTTGACAAGTAATTATTTCTTTCTTTTGAAATTTTGCATTTGTGGTTTGACTTCAATCAACCATTGTTCTTTATTGGCTAAAAGATAATTTTTGGCATCCTCGTATGTATTTTGAATGATTCCATCAAGGATTGCTTCTTCAATATTTGATTTAATTATTCCAACAGCTTTTGATGGTGTGATACCGCATATTTCCATTATTTCTTCACCTCGCACTGGTGATTGGAATTCCCTCAATTTATCTTTTTCTTGCACATCAATAACTTTTTGCAATACATTTTCATAGTTGTTGTAGTATTGATGCGATAAATTTGGATTTTTTGTAGTGATATCTGCTTTGCATAGAATAAATAGGTCTTCTAAAGCTTCTCCAGCATTAAATGCCAAACGCCTAACGGCAGAATCAGTTACACCTTCATCCACCAATTGCATTGGTCTTTGATGAAGTCGTATTAGTTTTTGAACATAGGGAAGTGGCTCGAGTGGTAATTTCAACTTTCTGAATATTTTTTCCATCATTCTAGCGCCTAGCTCTTCATGCCCCCAAAAAGTCCATCCGGAAGTTTCACTGAAATTTTTAGTTTTTGGTTTTGCTATATCATGAACTAAAGCAGCAAATCTCAGCCATAATTTGTCGGTCATTAGGCAGATATTGTCGAGCACTGTAAGAGAATGATAAAATACATCTTTATGGCTAAATACTTTTTCATCTTTAGTAACAGTATCGATGCCAGCCATCTGATATAATTCCGGAAAAATCAACTTTAATAAGCCGGTACTGTAAAGTATCTTAAAACCAATACTTGGTTTATTTGAGGAAATTATTTTAAGTAATTCGTCGGATATTCTTTCTTGAGAAATAATTTTTATTCTATCGGCAATTGGTTTGATAGACTCGAAAGTAGCCGGATCTAACTCAAAATTAAGTTGCGCAGCAAATCGAGCTGCACGCATCATTCTAAGTGGATCTTCGCTGAATGTTATTGTAGGATCTAAAGGAGTTTTTAAAATTTTATCCTGAAGAGCTGTCATACCATCAAACAAATCAATTAATTCACCGATATTTTCTTTGTTGAGAGACACTGCTAAGGCATTGACAGTGAAATCTCTTCTCCTTAGATCATCTTCTAAAGTACCTTCGGTAACAATTGGCTTTCTCGAATATTCTTCATATACTTCCTTGCGAGTACCTACGAATTCGAGTTGATAATCTCCAACAGGCACCATTGCGGTTCGAAATCTTTCAAATATTACAGCTTTTGATTTAAATTCTTTAGCAACAATTTCAGCAAATTCTAATGCATCGCCAACAACAGTGCAATCAATATCTTTGCGTTCGCGATTAAGATAATAATCTCTTACAAAACCGCCGACAGCATAAAGTTCGACATTATGCTTTTTAGCAATTTTGGATAATTTCAAAACAACATCATCAGTTATTGGAATAAATTTTTTCATATTATTTCTTAATCGATTATTAAAAAAAGAAGAATCTTAATATAAAATTAAGATTCTTCATTAAAAGTAAAATTCACTATGCTTCGTAAACTGAAATATCTTTTAATTGGCGAACATGAATAGCACCATGATCTCTGCGTTTGATAGCAGTGAGTGCAGATGCATAAATTTCTTTCCAAGATAGTCCAAATAATCCCAAGAGTTCTTCGGGTTCGCCACTAGTGCCAAAAGTATCTTTGACGCCGACGAATTCCATAGGAACCGGGTAGTTTTTAACAACAACTTCAGCAACAGCAGAGCCTAATCCACCATGCACCTGATGTTCTTCGGCAGTAACAATAGCACCACAATCTCTTGCAGCATTTACAATAGTATGAACATCTATAGGTTTTATACTATGGCAATCAATAACACGCGCCGAGATTCCATGACGTTTTTCTAATTCTTCAGCAGCCAGTAATGCTTCCCAAACCATTAGGCCGGCAGCAATAATAGCAACATCTTGACCTTCTCTATAAATATTTGCTTTGCCGATCTCGAATAGAGTTTCTTCTGTAGTAAACATAGGAGCTGCAGGACGTCCAAATCTAATATAAGCCGGACCATTCATTTCGCCAACAGCAATAGTAGCTTTTTTTGCTTGAGTAAAATCGCAAGGCACAACCAATGTCATATTTGGCAATGCTCTCAAGAATGAAACTTCTTCTAAAGATTGGTGTGTTGCACCATCCGGACCGACAGTGATACCAGAATGGCCACCGCCAATTTTAACATTTATATTATTATAGCAAACTGAAATTCTTGTTTGATCTGCATTACGAAATGCAGCAAAAGCACTATAAGAGGAGAAAAAAGCAATTTTACCTGAAAGTGCCAATCCGGCAGCAATAGTAGTTGCATTTTGTTCTGCTATACCTATTGAGAAAAATCTATCCGGAAATTTTTCTTGGAACAATGAGGTCATTACCGAGCCAGTGATATCACCGCCAAGAACGACTACATTATCGTGTTTTTCACCTAAAGCAACCAATCCTTCGCCAAATCCATGGCGAGTTGGTTTTTTTCCAAGTAACTCAAATTTTTTCATTTTTATACTTTATAAATTTTTCAAAATTTTATCAATATTAATCAATTTTAAATGAGATTCCAAAGGAAGGAAGGAATCTTTCACATTTCTTCCATCAATTTTTACAATTATTCTATTATTAAATAGAACTGATAAACGGCCATTTTTTGCTAACTTATTCCACATATAATAACCTCTGCCGTTAGGAAGAGCAATTCTTGTGGTTACATTACCAGACTCGCTAGGTAATACATCGAAGTATTTTAGATCTCTAATTGTTGCGCTCGGACCATTATCAATAATTGTAACAGTAATAGTAGACATTTTATCTAAGTCGAAAGTAGAAGCGCAAGAAGTAATAATTCCATTACCTTCGTCGCTTTGATACTTAACAAAAGCTCCTTGGCTTATACCTTTGATTTTTGTAGGTATAAACTTAGACAGCTGCTCAGGAGTTAAGTTTTCTTTTTGAGAGCGAGGTACCGCTGCATAATCCGGTTCGGTTAAGCTTTTGGTAGAACTAATTTCATTACTTTTGTTTTTATTAGAATCCGAAATTACAGCATTTGAAGCATTATTATTGGAGCTTGAATTAGTATTTGTAACTGAATGAGGCACTTTATCTTCGCAAGCAGCGAAAATCGAAGCAAAAAAGAATACAAATAATAACATCTTCAATTTCATAACAACTCCTTAGTTCAATTCATTTAATGCTTTAACAGCTTGTTCTTCATTAGGTGGATTACCATGCCATTTATAATTATCATGCATGAAAGAAACACCATTGCCCATAAATGTTTTTGCAATAATGCAGAATGGTTTGCCAGAATTGTTCTTGTGATTAGAATCAAATTGATCGAAAGCATTGATAATTTGATTAAAGTCGTGACCATCAATTTCAATAACATTAAATCCAAATGATTCAAATTTTTCTTTTAAAGGATAAATATTCATTACTTCGTGCACTCTGCCGTCAATTTGGCAATCATTATTATCAACAATCCAGCAAAGATTATCTAATTTATAATTAGAAGCACTCATAGCAGCTTCCCAGCAAGAGCCTTCTTGAAGCTCGCCATCGCCGGTAATGCAAAATACTTTTCTTGAATTTTTATCGACTAATTTATCAGACATAGCCATACCCACAGCAATAGAAATCCCTTGGCCAAGTGATCCAGAAGAAGTTTCGATACCAGGGAGATTTTCGTCGAGGCCTGGATGTCCTTGTAGTCTACTTTTATATTTTCTAAGAGTAGCTAATTCACTGCTAGGGAAAAAGCCAGCTCTTGCTAAACAAGAATAAAGGACAGGAGCCATATGACCAGCGCTCAAAACAAATCTGTCGCGTCCGTTCCATTGCCAATCATCTTTATTATATTTCATTATACCACCAAAGTACAATACCGACATCAAATCGGAAATGCCTAATGGTCCACCACTATGACCGGACTTTGCCAAAACAAGACTTTTGATTATATCACGGCGCAATTCAGTTGCTATTTCTACAAATTCTTCTGCATTGCGTTTGCGATTATCAAAAGTTTTATCAGAAAACTCTACTTTTAAATCCATGATACTTTTTTTATTATTACTATAATACAAAAAACAAAATTACGAAATATTTTTGTTCTATCATATTAATATAGGTTTCAATTAATTAAGAAATTATCAACATATTAGGAAGGATTTATTGTTTTGCTTTCGTCTAATGTAACAAATAGGATTTATCATGCATTATTCTTGCTAATGCTGATCCGAAAATAATATTGATTTATTGACTCTTAATTTTGGCAAAAACAAATGCTATGTTTGATTTAATCTAAAAATTTTCTAATTTATATTTGGGAATTAATTGTTTTTTTAAAAACATTTGAGACATATTTAAATTTTTGGTGTCATTATTGGTTGGGAGGGATACTATTACTGCAAAAGAAATAAATATTGATTTGATTAAAGTATTGGAAAATATTGTTTCTAAGTTTGATTCAGTAAGCTTAGAAGACTTAGACAAGCTTCAATTAATTAATCGTCATGATACAAAATTTCTATTCAGTTCTGATATAGTGCCCGACCTGTTGATGTCCTTAAGTAAAAATTATAACTTGCTAGAAGTAAATACAAAAAGAATTTTCAATTATGAAAATGTATATTTTGATACAGAAGATTTAAAATTATTTACATCTCACCATAATGGCAAACTCAATAGATACAAAGTAAGATATCGGCATTATTGCGAAGTTGATAAATATTTTTTCGAATTAAAATTTAAATCAAATAAGAAAAAAACATTTAAAGATAGATTTCCCAAAGAAGGATTTGAAACACACATAAATGGCGGGGCAGATTTGATTTTAGAGCAAAAAGCTCATTTAAATGCCGACGAATTGTTTCAATCTTTAAAAGTTATTTATAAAAGAATCACTTTAGTTAATAAATATAATGCTGAAAAAGTAACAATCGATACTGATATAAAGTTTTTAGCAAATTCTAAGTTCGTTCATCTTCCTGCTTTGGCTATTGCTGAAATTAAACACGAGAAAAGAAGTAAACATACAGATTTTCATAGATTTATGCAGACAAAGCATATACATCCGCACAGCCTCAGCAAGTATTGTTTAGGAATATTATTGACTAATGATGATGTTAAATACAACTCTTTTAAATCAAAATTAAGGATAATTAATAGGATTTGCGATGGATATACTTCAAGGCGGAACATTCGAGCAGCTAACTCTACTGACTCCGGGAACGTTTTGGGACTTTTTGATAAGATTTTCCTTTAATATTGGCATAATTTATATTATTGCCCGTCAAATTTATTTTAGACTTAGACCCAATAGAGATTATCTGTTTATCATGTTTATTTTCAACATGATTGTTTTCTTTGTTTGTTATATTCTGAGCAATGCCAAACTAAGCCTTGGGTTTGCTTTCGGTATTTTTGCTGTCTTTTCTATTTTAAGATATAGAACTATGATGGTGCCTATTAAAGAAATGACTTATATGTTTATTTCTATTAGTATTGCTATCATCAACGCTCTTAGCTACAATGGTATCAGTATTGGTTTAGTTTTGTTTACTAATTTTGCTCTGATTGGTTTTATTTTCCTTTTGGAAAAAACTTGGGTCAAAAATGAGCTTAAACAAACTGTGATTTATGAGAAAATAGAACTAATCAAACCTGTTAATCATGCCGAACTTATGAGTGATTTGAAAAATCGTACCGGTCTGAATATTCATAGGTTCGAAATTGGTAAAATTGATTTCCTTAGAGATGTTGCTCGTATTGATATTTTTTATTATGAAGATTAAAATGAAAAAATACCTTTTAATTTTGTTTGCGATTTTCAGCTCTAATGCTGCCTTTGCTCAGCTTTCTGAAGAAATTTGGTCTTCTGCAGAAATTGAACATGAAATCTCAAAAGATTTAGATTTCTCTTTTGGGCAAGAATATCGTTTTGAAACAAAATTTAAAAGAAATAGAACTGTATATAACGATTTTGGGCTCAATTATAATTTCGATAACGGAATTAGTGTTGGCTCTGGTTATAGAATTAGATCTAAAAAGGATGATTTAAGACATGAATTTATGATTAATCTCGGTTATGAATACGAAATTTATAATTTTGAGTTAGATTATAGATTCAAATATCATTTGAAATATGAATCAGATGACTCCAAAAAACATTATTTAAGAAATAAAATTAGTTTGGCTTATCATTTTACTAAAAAACTTCAATTCTCTCTTTCTGCTGAGGCTTATTACAATAGCTTTTCTGATGATGGTGATAAATTTGATAAATCCAGACTTGAATCTGAACTTTCTTATGAAATAACCAAAAGAATCAAACTATCTAGTTTT
>CAZBNQ010000110.1:0-8640 GCA_964493035.1 uncultured Hyphomicrobiales bacterium
CTTTATAAATCTTTTCGTATTTTTGTAGCTTATTATAAATATAAATGAACGACATGGAAAAATATAACAAAACATTGAAAATATTGGTAACCATTCTCGCATTAGGCTTTATCGTTTGGTTTGGTGGTTCTATTATTCGCTCTGCTATCGGATATGATTTATTCCATCCCGATGCACAATTGGTATTAAAAGAAAATTATTCAAATGAAATAAAAATGCATTCGGTCTATTTATTTAGCACTCTAAGTTTATATACCGATATTGGATATATAGCAGCTTTTATTGCTTCTCTTTCTATTATGATATACTTGCGTAAACAATTAAAGCAGCATGGTTGGCTATTCATGTCTTTAGTTCTTTTCTTAATTGCATCTCCAGTTCAGTTTTATATGATTTATTCTGATATTCAACTGTCCTTAGCAGTTATTTATTCCAACGTCAAAGACTTTGCTAATCCAATTGTTCAAGAATTTTTCTACGACAGATTTAAAAGCATTACGCTGACAACTGCCAATAGTCTTGCATTCTTGGCTAATATTACTGCTTTACTATATGTAATTTGGCGACCACTCGATTCTTCAAAATAATGGAGAAACAAATGAAACCAAAAGAACTAAACGAAGAATTGCTCGATCTGGCAAAAAAAGCCGGAATTGTAATTCGTAAAGAAAACGGCAGATTCAAAAGTGGCTACTGTGTAGTAAATGATAATAAACTAATTATCATCAACAAAACCACTCCAATAGAACGAATATCCGGAATAGTGGCGCGCACTCTTGCTCTCCACAACTTAGACGATATATTCGTCAAGCCGGCTGTCAGAGAATTTATCGAAAGCGAAGCTGCTTCTGCTCAAAAAGAAAAAGATTTCAACTTAGTTATCAATTATTAGTTTGTTTGATTAAATTATAAATAAATATGCATTTAGAAACAGGTAACAACGGCAGTATTATTTCTTATAAAGGCATGTCTCCAAAGATTCATCCTTCTGCATTTATTTGCGAAGGTGTTAGAATTATTGGCGATGTCGAAATTGGCGAAAACGTTTCGATTTGGTATAATACTGTGATTCGTGGCGATGTCCATCATATTAAAATTGGTGATAGAACTAATATTCAAGACATGAGCATGCTTCATGTTACTAACAACGTCTATCCATTAATTATCGGCAACGATGTTTCGATTGCTCACAGCGTCTCTCTTCATGGCTGCACTCTCAAAGATGGCTGCCTTATTGGCATTGGAGCAATAGTGCTCGATGGTGCTGTGGTTGGCGAAGGCGCATTAGTTGCTGCCGGTGCTCTCGTTCGCGAGGGTTTCGAAGTTCCTCCACATACTCTTTTTGCAGGTGTACCCGGAAAAGTAATTCGTGAACTTACTCCTCAAGAACGCCAAAGAGTATCGAGCACTCCGACAAATTATATAAAATATGCCGCAGAATATCGTGCGGGATTAGATCAATAATCATAAAATTTGATTATGAAACTCGAAAAGTTTAAAGCAAAAATTCAATCCATTTTCGGTATTTCTTCTGCCGAACTTGTTGTTGTTGTAATTGTCATTTCAGGACTTGCAATAGGTGTTGTACTTAAAGATTACTATGCTCCCTATCACGAAAACTTTTCAAGTAAAATTAAAGCATTAGAACATGAATTAGCAGCAGCAAACGATAGTCTTGCTGCTGCCCATCAATCCACTTTTATTGGCACTAATATCGAAAGCCAGCCCGATTCCAGTTTGGCTTCTGCAGATACTATTGTCCAAAAAGAACAATTCTTCCCATCAAATCAAAAAAGCAAAAAAGAAAATTTTAGTGGTCAAGTAAATCTCAATACTGCTTCGAAAGTAGAACTAATGCAACTACCCGGTATAGGCGAAAAAACTGCTCTGAGTATTATCGATTATCGCAAATCAAAGCCTTTTCGCTCAATCAACGATATTATGAATATCAAAGGTATCGGGCAAAAAAAATTCGAGAAAATCAAGATTCACATTAAAGTTTAATTTATGCTTTCTAAATCAATCGGACTATACATTCATTTCCCATTTTGCACAAAGAAATGCTACTATTGCGATTTCTATTCTATCACTGAGCTAAATTTAATCGAAAAGTTTACAAATTCGCTAATTAAAGAAATGGATTTGAGATTTGCTGGCTTGCCGCGACCTAAATTGAGCTCAATTTTTTTTGGTGGTGGCACTCCGTCGCTGCTCAATCCTATGCAAATGGAAAAAATCTTCGAAAAAATTCACTATTATTGCGACTTGGAAGATAATGCAGAGATTAGCGTTGAATGTAATCCTAATTCTGCTGATATCGAAAATTTCAAATCCTACAAATCGCTTGGAGTTAATAGACTGAGTATAGGTGTGCAATCTTTCAATCCCGAAGAATTGAAATTCCTCCAAAGAATTCATTCACCAAAAGAAGCGATATATGCACTCGAGCAAGCTGTAGCCACTTTTGGAAATGTCAATGCCGACTTCATATACTCAGTGCCCGGCCAAACATTGTCCAGCCTTATCAGCTCACTCAATACAGCTTTATCTACCGGCATTACACATCTATCCGCTTATAGCTTAATATTCGAGGAAGGCACCGGACTATTCAATGCTATGAAAATGGGTAGAGTAAGACCAGCAGAAGATGAAGATGATGCCAATTATTATAGTAAATTAGTAGAAATAATGAGCAATGCCGGTTTCAATCATTACGAGGTTTCTAATTATGCAAAGCCAGGATTGGAATGCCGTCACAACCTTAATTATTGGCATTGCGGAGAGTATATAGCATTTGGTCCTTCTGCCCATGGCTATCTCAATTCATTCAGATATTCTAACCTAAGAGATTTGGCAAAATACACAAAGATTATCGATTCAGGCAATCTGCCTCAAGACTATCAAGAGCATATTGATAGAGAAAAACAAATTGAGGAAAGAATATTTTTAGAGCTAAGAGCTGATGGATTAGATTTAGATAATTTTTGTTCAGAATTCGAAATTCAACCGAAAAATGAATTTTTTGACTATATCAAAAAACTCGAAATCGGTGAATTTCTCTTAATAGATAAGCCAAAACTACGGCTCTCAGACAAGGGATATTACCTGTGTGATGAAATTACGATAAAATTTCTTAAATTACTAAATAAATAATTTTAATTAAGAAATTATTAAGTTTATAATAAATATTATTAAATTTGTTCGTCATTATTAAATTGTTTTATATATGTTTTTTGAAGTATAATTATTTAATTTGGAGCTAAACATGAGCACAACAGGGACAAGCCCTTATTTAGAGCCGGGCTTGGAATACTTAGGGTTCAGAAATCTTAACAAAGTACATTGGCATCACACAACACCAATGCTTTACGAACATGCTATTCGCAACAACGAAGCAATTCTTTCACATCTTGGACCACTTGTAGTATCAACCGGTAAAATCACTGGCCGCTCTCCTAACGATAAATATATCGTTAAAGACGAATTAACTGCAAATACAGTTAACTGGGGCAAGACTAATGTGCCTTATGATCCACACAAATTTGATATGCTCTACGAAAGAGCTTTGGCTTACTTGCAAAATAGAGATATATATGTCCAAGATGCTTGGGCTGGCGCCGACGACAACTTTAAAGTGCCGATCCGCGTTGTTACTCTCTATGCTTGGCAAGCTTTGTTTGCTCGCAATATGTTCCGTAGAGTTTTAGACAAAGAAGAATTGAAGAGCTTCGTCCCTCAATTTACTGTTATTGCTCTTCCAAACTTCCTTGGCTGCCCCGTTTTGGATGAAATCAACTCCGAAACTTTTATTATGGTCAACTTTAAAAAGAAAGTTGTTTTGATTGGTGGCACTCACTATGCCGGCGAAATCAAAAAATCTATCTTTACTATTCTTAATTACTTGCTTCCTGTGCAAGGTGTTATGGGCATGCACTGCTCGGCTAACCTTGGCAAAGATGGCGATACTGCACTTTTGTTCGGTCTTTCAGGTACTGGCAAAACTACTCTTTCTGCCGATCCTAACCGCGCTCTTATCGGCGATGACGAACATGGCTGGAGCGACGAAGGTATCTTCAACTTCGAAGGCGGTTGCTATGCTAAAGTTATTCGTCTTTCTGCAGAAGCTGAACCAGAAATCTGGGAAACTACTCGCAAATTCGGTACTATTTTAGAAAACGTTGTTCTTGATATTCACGATCGCAGAGTTGATCTTGATGATGCCAGCATGACTGAAAACACTCGCGCTGCTTATCCTCTTACTCACCTGAAAAACATTGTTCCTAGTGGAAAAGGCGGTCATCCCAAAAATATCATCTTCCTTACTGCTGATGCTTTTGGTGTGCTTCCTCCAATTTCTCGCTTAACTACAGAACAAGCTATGTATCAATTCTTGCTTGGTTATACTGCTAAAGTTGCCGGCACTGAAAAAGGTGTTACTGAACCTCAAGCTACTTTCAGTACTTGCTTTGGTGCTCCTTTTATGCCTTTGCATCCAAGTGCTTATGCTAACTTGCTTGGCAAGAAAATTAAAGAACACAACGCTAAAGTTTGGTTGGTAAATACTGGCTGGACTGGCGGTCCTTATGGTGTTGGTCATAGAATTTCTATCAAGCATACTCGCGCTCTATTGAATGCTGCTTTAGAAGGCAAACTCGATGATGTTCAATATGTAAACGATCCTGTATTTGGATTGGCTGTTCCTACAGTTTGCGATGGAGTTCCTTCAGAAATTCTTATGCCTAAAAATACTTGGGACAATAAAGAAGCTTATGATGCTAAAGCTAAAGATTTGGCTGGCAGATTCCGCGAAACTTTCAAACAATATGAACCTTTCGTTGATGATGCTGTTAAAGCTGCTGGTCCTACTGCTTAATATATTGTTTTATAATGTTTTTAAAGGGCTGTATCTCGCGATTCAGCCCTTTGCTATTTCAACTTCAATAGATGAGTTTGGCAATCTCGACAATCAGAAGAACCCAATCCATCTATCCATACTCTATAACATCCTGATTCTATCAGGCTTTGATTCAATTTGCATTCTTGCTTAAGCTCAGAATAATATAATTCTATGCTTTTAATTTCGCATTCAATATCATTAAGTATATAATCTATATGCCATCTCAACACTTTTTCCTTTCGCCAGTGTCGAGCTACTCTCTGCCTTAAGTTTTTCATTGCAGAGCCGGTATAAACATACTCTCCGCTCTCAAACAAAAAAGCACCATACTTGCCGATTTGAATGATTTTATCGGTTTTTATATGAAATTTTATTTGATAAGCACCAGAATTCAACATTTTTTGAAACAAATGCATTTTTTTATTGTCTTTACTTTATAGACGTTGCATATTTATTAATAATTATACGAGATATATGTTAAAAAAATCGTTTTTATTGCTAATCTTGAGCATAATCCCATTTATTCTTTATGCTCAAAAGGATTATTCTACAATATCCGGACAGGTTACTGACAAACTTTCGGGTGAGTCTATAATTGGTGCAACCATTACTATTGCCAAAGATTCTATAGGCAAGCCATTGAAAGGAGTTTTTACTAATAAATTCGGTTATTATTCAATGCCGAAAATCAGCTCAGGAAAATATTATCTGACTGTTTCTGCTGTCGGATATATATTTGAACGGAAATTGATTGTTATCGAAAACTCCGAAGACAAAACTATTAATATCATGCTTTCAAGCAAAGACATTAAAGTCGGGCAAGTTACTGTCGAAGCTGAAAAAGAACTTCCTGCCACACAAAGAATTGGCATGATAAAAGTTGACCCCTCTTTAATTAATAAGATGCCTTCTATTCTTGGCGAAATTGATATATTTCGTACTTTACAATTGCTACCGGGTGTTAAGTCTGCTAGCGAAATTTCTTCAGGCTTATACGTAAGAGGTGGCTCGCCAGATCAAAACTTGATTTTGTTGGATGGAGTAATTGTTTATAATCCTTCTCACTTAGGAGGCTTTTTCAGCGTTTTCAATTCAGACGCTCTTAAAGATATTAAGCTTATCAAAGGAGGCTTTCCGGCTGAATATGGTGGCAGACTATCAAGCGTCTTAGATATGACTATGAAAGAAGGCAGCAAAGAAAAATTTCAAGGCGAAGGCTTGATCAGCATGATTTCTTCTAAGCTTACTCTCGAAGGTCCTATCGGAAAAGATGCTTCCTTTATGATTTCCGGCCGTAGATTCTATCTTGACCTTTTGCTAAATACTTTCTTGAATTCTGATGAACAAGAAGAAGTGCCTACTTATTATTTCTATGATTTAAATGCTAAAGTTAATTATAAAATTTCTGACAATGACCATATTTTCCTTAGTGGATTCTTTGCTCGCGACGTTTTGAGCGAGCCTGCCAAGGAAGACGACAACTTTGATATTATTTGGGGTAATGCTACTGCTAATCTTCGTTGGATGCATATTCTTTCACCAAATTTATTTACTAATTTCTCCTTGATTTATACTGATTATAAATTTGAAACCGGCATTAGCGAATATAACAACTACGACTCAACTACTACTTCTTTTAATTCTCTTTCTCATATAAAAGACTTTGTTTTGAGAGCTGAAGCTCAATACTTCCCCGAAGAAAACCATACTATAAAATCCGGCTTGGAATTTACTAACCACGGATTTATTTCTGGCGCTGAAGCTAGTGCTGGTTTCGGTTGGGAAGAATTTGGTTTAGGCAAAAAGAAAGAACTCAACGCTGTTGAATTATCATATTATATTCAAGATGATTGGAAAATTGATGATAATTGGAATGTTAATATCGGAACAAGGATGTTTTACTTCAACAAAGGTGGATATTTTAATATCGAGCCCAGACTTTCTGCCTCTTACAAAATCGACGAAAATAATTCTTTCAAAGCTGCTTTCTCTGTTGCTAATCAATACTTACATCTTATTGTTAGAAATGACATTTCCTTGCCTACCGACTTATGGTTTCCTTCCACCGAAACTATAAAACCAGCTAAATCTTATCAAGCTATGATTGGCTACGAATCGTACCTTTTCGATAGACAATATTACTTCACTTGCGAAGCCTATTATAAAGATATGCGCAATCTTTATGAATACAAAGATTCTGCTTCATTCTCATTTGGTATTCCTTTGGAAAATCAATTTACTAGCGGCAGAGGCGAAGCTTATGGTATTGAATTATTCCTTAACAAACAAATTGGCGATTTTACCGGTTGGATTGGGTATACTTTGTCTTGGACTAAAAGATATTTTGATGACCTCAATAATGGCAAACCATTCTATCCAAGATATGACAGAAGACACGATATCTCATTCGTACTAACATATAAATTGTCAGAAAACTCTGAGATTGGACTTACTTGGGTTTATGGCACTGGCCAAGCTTATACAATGCCTACTGGCACACTTGAATTTAGAGACGATCCATATAATAACGGCAATAACTATTACGGCTGGTTTGATGAAAAATATCAGTACACCGAGCGTAATGGTTTCAGGCTTCCTGCTTTCCATAAGCTTGATTTCAGCTATATGTATAAATTCCAGTTTTTTGGATTGTTCCCTGCTAAATTCCATGCTAATGTTTATAATCTTTATAACCAAAAAAATCCTTTTGCTTGGTATATCGATTATGACTACGACTATACTAATGGCGAAACTGTTACAAAAAAAGTAAAACAAATTACTTTGTTCCCAATTATTCCAACTATTGGTCTTAGCTTTAATTTTTAAAATGGTGGATAAAATGAAATATATAAAAATAATTGTTGCAACCCTTGCACTCTTGAGTTTGTTTTCATGCGAAGAAAACGTAAGCAATCCTGAATTACCCTATAAAGAACAATTGGTGATTCAAGCTTATATTTACGCTGATAGTAGTGCTAAAAACATTAAAATCACTCGCACTCTCCATCCTTTGGATCATTATACATTCGAAAAAGCATTAGTTAGTGATGCAGACGCTTATATTATTGATGAAGGAGTTAAATACAAACTCTATTTCAATAGTAATTCTAATACTTACTACAATTCCAACATTAAATTTAAGCAAGGTCAAAAATACCAGTTGGAAGTTAACTGGAAAAACTTAAAAGCTAGTTCAAGTACTATAATCCCTGAATCTTACAATTATAATCTTACTTATAATAAAAAAACTGATGTAAGCATGGGAATGAAAGAATACGACATTATCGTTGAATTTTCTCCAAATAAAAATTATGCTTATAATGGTGGAAAACTATACTATGACAGTTATTACAAAAAACTAATGTTTTATACTCAAACCACTTATGACAATTCCTACATAAAAAATGGAAAAATCTCTATGTCTCTGGATAATAGGTTTTTCCCATATCACTATACCGACCAGCAAATACTTGATCAATTATCAAATTCCTCTTTCTATATTACTGTTTTTGATTATGCTTACTACAAATATTACTTGTCACAATATAACGGTGGTTCTTCAGGTGATGTTTTCGGTACTAATGGAAACAATACCGATTGGAATATAGTTGGTGATGGAATTGGTTTATTTGTTGGTGGTAATATCAAATTTTTAAAATTTTAATAAAATTGAATTGCATTTTTCTGAAGGAGGCAGTCCCAAAAGGACTGCTTCTTTTTATTATTAAAAAATGGTTTAAATT
>CAZBNQ010000111.1:0-8625 GCA_964493035.1 uncultured Hyphomicrobiales bacterium
CTTCATTAGAAAAGACAAGTTAAATGACAAAGTTAAAGAAATTTCTATTGAAAAATCCAATAAAAATATTTTAGTTAAATTAATTTCTCCAATCGATAATAATGGTGAATTTTTAAGTTTAATTACAGGTACTTTCAAAGTCGAAGGAACATTTAGTTTTTCGGCACAATATTTCATTTCAAATCTTGGATTTATTAGTATACCTGCAAATTCTATGTTCTGGTTGGACAACCAAAACGCAATAGTAAGTGGCTCTGCAAATAGTCTTGATTTGTTTGGTAGTTTGAAAATTGATAATGGTACTTTTAACGTTGGTTCTGCTTCAAATTTATCAAATTTGATTTATAATAATGGTTCTGAAATTAATATAGGCAATAGCAGTACAGCAGTTTTAAATGTTAATTCACAACTTTATGGAAAGAATTTAACAGACTCAATTACATATATACAAACAGGCGGGAAATTAAATCTTGCTAAAGTAACAAACCCAAATGTTGCTGATAGAGCAGTTTTTGATATACATTCAGCTAATTCTGTTTTTAATGTTTCATCAGGAATAATAGAAATAAATAATATAAATTCATTGAATGATGAATATTATAATAGGGCAGATAATGATACAGTAACGGGTGGCAAATTATTAATCAATGCTGCAAATCCTCTCCAAGAATTTACTATTAATTCGACTAGTCCTGTTGGTAGTTTGGAATTAGCTGCTGCAAATAATCCTAAACTAACACTTAACGAAGATTTGACAGTAGTTGGCGATGTTAGCTTGTCAGGATCTGGTGCCGATAGATTTGTAATGAATACCAATGATTTGTCTTTGGGAGCAAATTGGAATAATAATCTTGATGCTAATGGATTTAATCAGGGCAGTTCTTATGTTAGATTGAATGGTAATATAAATCAAAATATTCAAGGTACTCAAAATTCAGCTTTTTCGAAATTATCATTCAACAAAACCGGGGGCCAAGTAAATTTGAAGCGCCCAATGAGAATTAGTGATGCTTTATATATGGTATCCAATACAATTTTAGATTTGGATACTAATAATCTTACTCTAAGTCCTAATGCAAAGATATATTCAGATAATGGAATTCAAACAGCGGTAGCAACATTTTCTGCAAGCAAATGTATTGTGAATTCAGGATCTGCAACTGATCCTTTGAAGGGCGCAGCATTAATTCAGGAACTACCGGCAAGTATCAGTCAACCTTATCTAATGAATTATCCTATTAGTACGCCTGGAGTATATACACCAGCAGAAGTAATTTTAGAAAATGTGAGTTTATCTACTAATCCTTGGATTTCGGTTAAACCAGTTCCTAAGGAACACCCAGCAGTAGAAATCAATAATAGATCATTAAAAAAATATTGGAATATAAACTCATCTAATATAACTTTCAATTCACAATCTGCAACAGTATATTTTTATTACTCAATAAGCGAAGTTGCAGGTAATGAAGGCTCTTATCGAATATTGTACTTTAGCCCTGCTTGGAATAATCCGGCTGGATATTGGAAAATTGATCCAGGTGTGCAAGACGATATTGTTGATTTCAATCTGAAATTGTTTTATTCTCAATTAGTTGATAGTATTAATGGAGATTGGACTGCCGGAGAGCCTGATGTTGCAAGAGCTGTTTATTTTGCCAGAACAAATGGTTCTTATAATAGTCCTGCTACTTGGTCTAAAGAAGGTTTTGGAGGAGTGGCTTCGACTACTGCACCAAACAAACAGTCTGATAAGGTAAGAATACAAGATTACACTGTAACAATTGATGCTGCTACAGCGCCTGTTTCCATGTTGTCTGTAGAAAATGGTACCGGAGGTCGCCAACCAGGAAAATTAAAAATTGTTGGTAATAATTATGTGATTGGCGATACATTTTCAATTGAAAATAAAGCAACATTACAAATTGGGGCGGATGACGGTATTACTAATCCTCCATCTAATTCAGGTAATATTCGCACTACTTATAGAAATTATTCAAGTTCTGCTATTTATGAGTATATTTCTTCGAGCAATCAATTGACTGGTGATGGCGTGCCGGCATCTGTAGCAACAATCATTTGTTCAAAGCCTTATAATATAAAACTATCTCTTTCAAAAAATATTTCGATAGTAGATTCATTAGTAATAAATAATGGTACTCTCGATTTAGATGCTTATTCAATCAATGGAAATAGTGCCGGCAGGACTCTCACAATGCGCGGTGGTGAGCTTATAGTGAGAAGTAATTTCCCATTGAATTATACTGCACCAACTTTTACTAACGGTACTATTACGTTTGATGGAACAGGTAATACTACTGTACCATCTTCAGGATCTTCTCCTGCTGTCAATCAATATAATAATTTAAAAATCACAGGTGCTGCTAGAGCTGGTAATATAAAACTGGAAGATTTGGGTGAAATTAGAATTTCTGATACTTTAGATCTATCAGGATTAAACTTTACTAACAATACTTGGCGATTTATTTCCAATGGTACTACTTTCAGATTTAATAAGCCATCTGGTATTCAAAATATTCCTTGTACTCCTGCTTTTCCTGCAGATTCATTAGTCTATCTTGAATATTATAATCTGATTGTCGATGGTAATTCCACAAAAAAACTATATTCTTCTTTGAATCCAATATTTAAAGTATTGCACGACCTTACTATTACAAATAGTTCAACATTAGATGCAAATGGTTTTAATCTGGAAATTCAGGGAAATTGGGACAACCAATCAGGAATTTTTATTCCCGGAACCAAAGCCGTTATTTTTAGATCACCAAATGCAACTATTGCTACTGATGTTAAATCAAGATCTACTACAGATAATCCTTTTAATGATATTGTTATTGCTGGATCGGGTATAGTCAAACCCTTCGATGACATTCTCATCAATGGGAATTTACTAATTCAGTCAGGATCTAACTTAGAATTGACTAATACCAACCTTACACTAAAAGGTAATTGGGCAAATCAAGGTGGCACTTTTATTCCCGGTAGCTCTAACGTTATTTTGAATGGAATAAGTTTGCAAACTATCAGTAAGTCAGTTAATATTAACGAAACATTCAATAATTTAACAATTAATAATGCTAATAATGTAAATGCTAGTTCAATTGGTTCAAATTCCAATGTTGGAATTGTGATTAATGGTACTTTGGCACTAAATTCCGGTAATTTGATTACCAGAAATAGATTTGCAACAAGTTTAGGAACATTAACCAGAAGTGGCGGCGGATTTATAGATGGTACTTTAAGGAAAAATATAACAAGCGGAACCGGTACATATACTTTTGAAGTTGGATATAATAAATCATATACAGCAGCACAAATAACATTTAATGGTACTGGCGGAACTGCCGGTTTAGTTGCTGTAACCAGCGATACAATTACAACATCCAGCAGTCCAATTAGCTGGCAAGATGCCACACCTACTGATATCTTACCGGCAGGCAGCACTATGAGCATGCCTAAGCATGTTGTAAGGCAATGGACTATTAATTCTCCTTCTGGTTCAAGCTTTGCTATGGGATCTCGTTCTTATGATGCTACTTTGAATTTTGTTCCGGGTAATTCTCCTAATGGCGACATTCGAAATTCAGGATCAACTCCTGAATTTGAAGCGAGATTGAGAGCCTCTTCTACTTGGATCAATCCATTCTTTTATGGAACTAGACCTATCATGGGTACTCGTACTGCATCTTCTACTCAGTTTAGATTACTCGATAGCTTAGGTACTATTATTATTGGTGAGCCGGGAGCACTTAGCTTTTATACAAGAGCGAGCGGAGATTGGAATAATCCCAATAATTGGTCGACTCAGGGTTATGATGGTGTAGCTTCCTCGGTATTTCCATGCCAAACAACAAATAACGTGAAAGTATATATTGGAAGTGGTGATACTATTACTTTAGATGCTAATAGAGTAATCAATAATGCTACATTATTCAATGGTTTACTTCAAATAGATTCTTCCGGTGTGCTTAATACTACAAGCTTTAATGTTAGTGGTACCGGTGAATTTAGACTCATGCAATACGGTACTTTGGCTATTGGTGATGCTAACGGTATTAGGCAGTCGACTGCTATAGGAAATATACAATTAAATACAAGAAACTTTAACTATAACAACCATAATAAAGGTATTTTCATTTATAATGGTTCTAATGCTCAAACACAAGCAAATGAAGCATTGCCGCAAAGTTTTTCTAGTTTGATTATTGATAAACCATCTAATAATATTACTATGAATAGAGTAGCTATTACTATAAATGACAGTATGGTTATTAAATCTGGTAGTTACACTTGTGGTGATGATATTACATTGAATGGTAATTTCAGAAGATATTCAGGCACTAGTTTTATTCCCGGAACAAGAACGTTTACATTTTCAGGAACAAAATCGGATACTATTTTTAATCAAGATGCCAATCCAATAAACTTTTATAATTTGACTTTATCTATTCCAATAGGAGAAGGCGAATTGCTTCTTTGGAATGATTCACCAATTCAAATAAATAATATTCTGAATTTTACAAATATAGCTACAAATCGTACTGTATTGAATGCCAGAAGAAGCGGATCATACGTTATAATGGGCACAGCAGGCTCAATTACAAATGCTTCTGAAGCTCGTGGCTGGGTTAATGGCGAACTAAGAATGAATATTCCTATCGACGATGCCCCAGCAGTTACATTCCAAATTGGTGATGATTTTTCATATTCACCATTCCGTTTAGATTTTAGAGCAGGTTCTGGTAGCAGTGCCGGGTATTTAGCTGCAAAAGTTATTACAGGATCGCATCCATATATGGATTTGACTTATGCACCTCCAATTGCTCCTTCGCGAGTTATTGGTCCGAAATATTGGAGATTGACAAAACCTACAGGTTCTACATTCATAAGAGGCGCACGCAATTTTGATCCACGTATTCATTTCAAGTCTCCTGGTGATGATGCCTTAGTAGATTATTGGGGATGCAGTGAAGTAGCTTATGTAAAAAAATGGTCCACTGGGGTAGAGTTCCAACAAATTTATGATAATAGTTTAAGTTCTGTTGATGGCGCATTTAGTTGCAGCGATACAAAGACATCATTGTTAACTCCAAATTATGATTATTCCGGATCTAGCACAGCTAATTTAGCTAATATCAATATTGCAGATGTTAATTATGCATTTGGTAATTCCGAAATAATTTCCGGTGATACTTTGCTTGGAGATTTTGTTGCCGGCAATAGAAATTCAATCACATATTACAATTTTTATAGTATTAAAGATGGTGATTGGACAGATCCAAGCACATGGTCTACTCGCTCTTTCAATGATGTTATTAATGATGCCGCAACAAGTACAGATCCATTAATAAAGGGTTATCCTCGTCGCCAATATGATAATGCAATTATTGGAAATGGCAAACGAGTAGTTTTAAATACTAATATCGGACATAATCGCTTGGGTCCGGGTGGTGTTCAAACTTATACTTTAGCTGGTCCTTCTGTAACAGTTAGAGACTCTGGAACTGTTGCTTTCGGCACTTCGGTTCTGAGATGTATGGCATTTTCTGCTCTAAAAGGCAGTACTATTGAAATTGGATCAATTAATGGTATGCAAACTAATTCCGCTACTCCACCTTTTGGAAATATTATTACTATTCAAGGAAACCCTGTACCTAAATTTAATGATAGTATTAATGTTGTCTATACTGCAAGTGGCTATTCGAATGCATTAAATGCCTATCCATACCCTGATAGAAATGGTTCTATTCATTATATTGAACGCTTCTATTTATATTCTTCTCCTTCTAATACTCTGCTTATTGATAATGTTACTTTAGATACTTTGAGTAGAAGCAGTGGATGTGTCAACTATTTTGACAAGAAAGCTACTCTTAGAGCAGGGCAGACTTATTATTGCGCTATTGACCCTAGTTCTACAGGCTTAAGAAAGTACAAAGTTTGGATTGATTATAATATGGATGGTGACTTTAATGATACTGGTGAAGAAGTAGTCAACTTAGATACAAGTATTACAACTAATTTCAATACAAACACATTTACTGTACCGGCAAATAGTATTCCTGGATCTACATTTTTAAGAGTAGGAATGTCTAATTCCACAACTAATTATGCTGCAACAGTCACCGGATCAGGAGAATTTGAAAATTATACTGTCGAAATTATAAATGATACAACTAGTATTGCCCAGATTACAGGAACAGGAATGCCTTCTAACCTAAACTCTTTAAGAATTCATGGCAAAAGAAGTTCTCCTCATAATGTTACATTAGGTAAGAGTATTACAGTAAAGGATTCGGTAAAGATAATTTCAAGTAATCTTTTGGCAGGAGCTAATACAATTCGCTTAGCAGGTGATTTTGTTAATGATACTCTCAATGGATTTATTCCTAATACTTCTACAGTTGAATTATACTTAGACAAACGAAATAATATTCGTGGTAGCCAGACAATCACATTTAATAAATTAATTGTAAATAAATTGCAAACTGATACAATTATTAATATCAAAAACAATATTGTATTGAATGATTCAATGAATTTGAATAATGATAATAATATTATTCTTGATGATAATAAAACTATAACATTTAATCAGAATGCAACAATAAATCCTCAATCAGGCGAAGTATTTTCAAGATATAGAATGATCAAAGTAAGTGGAAATTCTATTGGAGGTAATGTTATTAAATACTTTGATACAATACCTCATAATTTCAGATTTACTTTCCCTGTAGGAATTGATACTTTTTATAATAGAGTATATGTTTCTGATACTGCTTCGAGATATACCGGCATTCCTTTTATTTCAGTAAGGCCAAGAAGCGGACAGCATCCTAACAGACTAAATAATCAAATATTATCGAAGTTTTGGTCAGTTAATTCTTCGAATTTAAATAATTTAGATTCAATTAAATTATGGTATTATACCGATGAAATAGTTGGAAATATCAATAAATATATACCATCTCTATATAATTCATCAAATATTTGGGAAATTAACTTAGGTGTAAATCCTAATGCTAAAACAAGCCCGATTACTGTCAATAATACAAATACAATAAATGGTGATTGGACAGCAGGCGAAAAAGAAGACTTTTATGCCGGCAGAATTTTCTTCAGCCGTCAAACTGGTAATTGGAACGATCCAAACACTTGGTCAAATGATACTATACTCAAACATAATGGACCACCTTCTTCTTATTACCCATTTGCTCTGTATAATAGCGATACTGTTAATATTGATGGTCATATTGTAACATTCAATCTTGACTCTGCCAGAATTGATACCCTAAGGATTGGAGGAACTAATCCAAGTGGTATTTCCGGGGTTTTAAGATTTTCTAATTCACCATCAAGTAAATGGTTGCTCATTCGCCAATTGTTCCTTGATAATGATAATGGAAGAATTGATGGAATAGCAAGTGCAAATCGTACAGACACTTTGATCATTACTAAAAATTTGATTCATAATAGCAGTGATTCGATTAATTTAAAATCTGATATAGACAGCTACACTCAACTGAAGTTTTCAGGTTCGGGGCAGTCCAGCCTGAGTGGTACGGGAAGATGGGGCGATCTTGGAGATTTAGTTTTAGATAAGACCGGTCAATTGAATGATACATTGACAATCAATTCTCAACAATTTGCAATAGCTTCAAAGAATTCGTCTGATTTTATTACAAAATTTAATCAAGGTATTCTTAAGTATTCAATAAATGATACCTTAAATATTTCGACAGGTACTCGTCAGATTTCTATGAATCCATTTACTGGTATATATCTGAATAATGGAAGCATTTTATCTAAATCTAGTTTAACTTCAAATGCATCTACAACATTTGTGCTTGATGGTGGTAGCTTATTAATTGGTGATGCAATTAACGAAAACTTCTACTATAGAACTGGAACAACAATCAATCTAATAAATGGCAAAATCAATGTTGCTGGTGCATTCTCGAGAGCTATCTCAAATAGTTTGGTTAATGTATCTATTGGAAATTCCGGTGAGTTTATTGTTTCGAGTAAGGGTAATAATAATGCAAATGAGATTGGATTTGATATAAGCAATACCGGGTCTAGTTTTACTATGAGTGGTGGCAGAATTATTGTTGCTAATGCCGGTGGTACTTCTACTTCAGCTATTGATTTGAGGATTAATTCTTCTAATGGTGCCGGAATGACAAACGGTACAATTCAAATAGGTGATACACTACTAACTCCTAATCTAACTACAATTAAAATTGCCGGTACCTTACCTTTGTGGAATGTACATTTAGTAAATAATCCTTCTAATAATGTCAGTACAATTTTAAATGAAAGCAATTTTAGTATAAAAAATGATTTTGTAATTGATAATAACCATACATTTGAATTAAATGGCAATACACTGAATTTGCAAGGCAACCTGACTAATTGGGGCTTATTTAATGGTGCTCCTGGTGCTGCTACAACTAATCCTTGGCAGATAATACTTTCTGGTTCGGCTAATCAGACAATTTTCAATCAGGATGCTCCCGGAATTGAAACATATAATATAAGATTAGATAAGAGCAATGGAATTGTAGATTTATCAAATACAGGAAATACAAATTTAATTATTCGAAA
>CAZBNQ010000112.1:0-8602 GCA_964493035.1 uncultured Hyphomicrobiales bacterium
TTCGAGTTTGCCTCTCCACCAAAGGAAAAGCCCAAAGAAAGTAATTCCAATAATCAACATTCCAATAGCAACCATAAGATGGTAAGTTTGGAAAATAATATTAACCGGAGGTCTGTCTTCAGGTTTAAATTCATTCAATCCTGTAATAGGTTTCTGAGTATCGTAATGGACAAGCCAAGATAGCATACCCGGAAGTTTGATGCCGTAAGTTTGTTGAGTAGATTCATCTACCCAGCCAATTAAATACAAATCGCCAGGTGCAGTATTATAATGACCTTCGAAAGCAGCTAATTTAGCAGGTTGAGTTTCAGCAACTTGAACAGCTGAGCTATGACCAGTAAATAATTGAAGCAATGAAGAAACAGCACCAAAAATAAGAGCGATTTTGAGTGATTTCATAGCAAAATCAACATGTTTTTTCTTGATTAAATAATAAGCACTAACACTTAAAACCAAGAAAGCAGCAGTAATCCAAGCCCCAAAAATCGAATGAGAAAGTCTTTCGACAGTAGAAGGATTGAATACAACAGCCCAAAAATCCGTAATTTCAGCACGTTTCATCAAGCCTTCGCCCACGACATGAAATCCTGTTGGGGTTTGCTGCCATGAATTAGCAATAATAATCCATACTGCGCTTAGGTGAGCACCGAATGCAACCAAAATAGTTGAAATAAAGTGAGTGCGAGGCTTTACTTTGTTCCAGCCAAATACTAAAACAGCAAGGAAACCAGATTCCAAGAAGAAAGCGAATACGCCTTCGGCGGCAAGAGCAGAACCGAATACGTCGCCCACAAAGCGAGAATAAGTTGCCCAATTAGTACCGAATTCAAATTCCATTACAATACCGGTTGCTACTCCCATAGCAAAAGTTAGTGCAAAGACTTTGACCCAGAATTTTGTTAGTTTTTCGTATTTGACATCTTTAGTTTTTAGATACATCCATTCCATTATAACCAACAGCACACCAAGGCCTATGCTCATTGGTGGGTAAATATAATGGAAGCCGACTGTTAACGCAAATTGGATACGAGACAGTAATTCTACATCCATTAGCTCCTCCACAAAGATGATAATTTGTTAATTGTTCTTATATATTAAATAGTTATTTTTAAGAACAGTTGCGTCTATATCACGCATAAAATGAAAAATTATTGGTTGAACCTAAAAATTATAGTTAAAAATAAATTCATAAAATTTACTTAAGCAAATGTTTGTCTATGATTGAAAACAACTTAGGTCCTATGATTGGTTTTTCTAAATAGTCGAGGCAGCCTGCTTCAATAGCTTTTTCGCGGTCGCCTGATAGTGCATAGGCAGTTTGAGCAATAATTGGAATAGTTTTATCAATTTCTTGTATCATTTTGGTAGCCTCATAGCCATCAATTATTGGCATTCTGACGTCCATCAATATAAGATCAATTTTTTGATTTTCTTTAATTATATCAACTGCTTCTTTCCCATTTCTAGCTCTAATGAGTTGTATACCGGTGTTTTTTAAAAACTTGGCAACGAGAGTATAATTAATTTCATTATCTTCGGCAATAAGTATAGTTTTGCCCTGATACTTAATCCCTTTTTCTGATGAAGTTATCGTAGTTTCTTTGATTGTTTTGATTACTGGTTTATAATCTAAAGTAAAATAGAATGTAGTGCCAAAAAATTCAATTGATTCAACCCAAATTTTGCCACCCATAAGATTGACAAATGCTTTGGATATTGCAAGACCCAACCCGGTTCCGCTTTGAGTCTTTTTGGAATCGTTGTCTGCTTGTCTGAATCGATCAAATATCAGATCATGAAATTGCGGCGCAATTCCAATACCTGTATCTTTGACATAGAATAGCAACTGTGGTTTTCTTTGACTTGTTATCGAATATCCAAATTCAATATATCCCTTTTCTGTAAATTTGATAGCATTGCTGAGAAGGTTTATTAATATTTGACGAATTTTTTGTTCATCACCTTCGATAAGCAATTTTGTATCAATATTTCTTAAAGCCAGGCGAAGATCGATATTTTTTAATTTACAATTTTGAATAAAAAGTTTATTCAAATCATTTAACAGGCTATGTAGATCGAATTGTTTGTTGTTGACAGCAACTTGTCCGGCTTCAATTTTTGAAATATCAACAATATCATTAATTAGAGACATCAGTTGATTGCCACAGGAATGGATAATACCAATATATTCTTGGCGTTCGATGGAACTGATCTCAGGATTGTCGAGCATTTGAGAAAATCCTATAATACCGTTCATTGGTGTGCGGATTTCATGTGACATATTTGCTAAAAAGGCAGATTTAAGCTTATCACTTTCTTCAGCTTTATCTTTTGCTTTCTTTAGTTCGTTCTCATAGTTGATTCTTTCGGTAATATCGGTGAAGCCAATCAAAAATTCATTTCCCATTTTGTTATCCTCGAGCTGTATAAATTCAAAAGCAGCATGAATGTAATTGTTATTTCGAGTGATAAAACAAATTTCATTATTCTCTAAATATCCATTAGACTGTGGATTATTAAGTGAATCGAGAATTTTTTGTTGGGAGTCTTCATCGACAAAATTAATTAAATTCAATTTTTCTATAGAATTGTCGGAAATTTCAATAATGCGGGCGAAACTATTGTTGTATAGTGATATATTACCAGTATTATTGATAATGCACAGACCTTGATGAGAAATATCGAATAAGTGTTTATATTTTAGAGCTGTTTCAGCAATTTCTGCTTCATAATTATGACGTTCGATTTCGGAACCTGCTCTACCTGAAATTATTTTCAAGGCATATTCGATATTAGATTTGTTTACGTAAGTGGAATTAAAAAATAGCAAAATAAATCCATTAGGATTCGAATCATAATCGAGTAAAATTACAGATGCAATTTCATTAATTTTTGCTTCTTCTTTAATCAATCTGGTAAAGATATCATTAGAAATAACATTCAAAAATAAGACTTGACGAGTTTGAGAAATTAATTCTTTGAATGTAGAAAGATCAGAATCGGAGAAATAAGATTTATCCAAGTAATTTGGTTTTATAGATAACACATTGAATCCGGAATAAAGAAATTCAACAGCTACAAAAGTTGAAATTTTAAGATTATCGACAAGGAATGAACCTAAAGATTCGAATAGTTCATAGCCCTTTTTATTGGCAGTTATGCTATAAATATTTTTAAGGATTTCTTCTCTTTCGGTAAGAGTTTTTTCGATAAGTTTTCTTTGATTGATATCTCTTATATTCAATTGAATAGATGCTTGATTATTATAAACAAATGAAATAGCAGATAGCTCGCAAGTAATTCTTAATCCATTGAATGTCATTAATAATTCAATATTTTGATTGCTATAATTAGAAATTAATATCTGATTGATATAAGAATTAAAAATATTAGCAGAAGAATCAGAAATAAAATTATTAATTGAACTGTTTATGATGGAAGAAGGATTTATAATCGCAAAAAGTTTGAGAAATGAAGGATTAGCATAAACAATTAATTCATTTTGAATAAGAGCAACAGCATCAGGCGAGTCTTCGACCAATTTTCTGAAACGTTCTTCTCTCTCAAATAATTCGAGGCGTGTGGAACCCAAATGGAGCAAAACAATCCCAATCGAAGAAAGTTGAGCTAAAAGAGAACTAATAATATAGCGCCAAGGGGCAAATTCAGCAATTTGAATAGTAAAAGGATAATTCATTTTATGAACACCCCAAATCAGCAGAGTCAATACTGTAATCAAATATCCGAGGTGGACAAATTTCAAATTTTTCTTAAGATGAAGTGCAGTCCAAATAAAAAGAATAGCACTTATATAAAAAGGAACAGCAACAAAGAGCTTAAAAGGAATATCTAAAAATAAACCTAATAATAGCCATACAAATCCAAGATAAGTTATAAATTTTAGAAGTATAGGAGTAGGCTTGGCAAACCATTTATAGAAACCCAACAGGATAAATACCGAGTTGAGGTAAGTTAAAGCTTGAAAAATAACAAGTGAAATATTTGATGAAGGATTGTTTATGAAATAGATTTCGAAAGGAAATCTCAAAAAATAGAATAACCAAGCATAGGTAAGCAGTTTCAGATGATCAGATTTTTCTTTGAAGTAAAGATAACTATAAACGAAAAACAAGACAAAAGCGCTTGTCATAGTAGCAAAAACTGCGGGTAAAAGAAAATTCATATAATCCTACTTTATTATTCTACAGTTAGCCATTATAATTTAGTTTTTTTTTGTTAATTTGCAAAGATAAATATATATATTTTTTTATCTCTGTAACTTTTCAGACATATAATGTGTCTTAATAACAAAAGGGATAATAATATTTTTGTTGAAATTTTGAGTAATTGTAATGAGTCGCACACAAAAAATGCTATATGGCATGGCAGCCATATTAATGATCTCCTTCTTTGGACTAAGCAGGGTTAATGCTCAGCCTGTAAGTCAAAATGCTAAGAATTTTTATCAGATAGACAAGGAAAAGAAGGAATATTGGGATAATCTCCCAATGGAAGAACGCAAAGGTTGGAAGCAATACAGAAGATGGAACTACTTTTGGGAGCAAAGATTATATCCAAGCGGAGAATTTCCAAACGCTTCACAAATAATGAACGATTATTATAAATCATTAAACAGCAAGACTTACAAAAATTCTACATTAGGAAAAAATTGGACTTTGATTGGTCCAATCGATAATCCTGAATCACAAGAAGTGAGAGATCAAGGACTTGGAAGAATAAACGTAGTAAGAATTCATCCAAAAAATCCTCTTGAATTATGGGTAGGTGCTGCGACCGGTGGTGTATGGCGCACTACAGACCATGGCAAAACATGGACAAATTTTGACTTTACTCAATTTATGTCTTTAGGTGTTTCAGACATTGCAATTTCTCCTTCCAATCCAAATATTATTTATGTAGCTACAGGCGATGCTGATGGCTCGTCTGCAAGCCAAGAATATTTCAGTATTGGTATAATAAAAACAACCAATGGCGGGCAAACTTGGGAATCCACTGGTTATGCAAGCGAATTATCAGATAGAAAATTGATTGGTAGATTATTAATCGATCCTGATAATCCGGATATCGTTATTGCTGCTACTAAAGAAGGTATTATTAAGACTACTGATGGTGGCAAAAAATGGGTTAATAAAAAATCCGGTTTATATTTTAAAGATATGGAATTCAAACCAAACGATAAAAATGTTATTTATGCATCTACATTTTCATGGTCTGGTTCGAACTATATATATAAATCAACTGATTTTGGCGAAACTTGGAAAGAAAAAATTCAGATAGATGGAACAGTGAGATTGGCAATTGCCGTATCTCCGGGTAATCCTGATATTATATATTCATTAAATGCTGCGCAATCCAATAGCGGATTCCACAGTATGTATTTTTCTTTAGATGCCGGCGAAAATTGGGATGCTTATGCAATTGGTAGAGTTGCTGGCGGATCTACAACAAATATTCTCGGTTGGTCTACTGGTAATACTTCAGATCCTAGAGGCCAAGGTATGTATGATTTGTGTTTGGCTGTCAATCCTAAAGACCCAAGAATAGTATATACCGGGGGTGTTAATATTTGGCGTACTCCTGACCAAGGTAATAATTGGGTTATGGTATCTCATTGGTATGGTGGATTTAGCAAGCCTATGGTGCATGCTGATATTCATGATTTAGTTTATTCAGCTACCGGAGATACTTTATATGCAACTCACGATGGTGGTATCGATTTCACTAGAGATGGTGGTGCTTCTTGGAAAAACATTACTGATGGAATGTCTATTACTCAGTTTTATAGAATAGGTACTTGCGAAGCTAAGCCTGATCTAATGATTGCAGGTGCTCAAGACAATGGCACCAGCTATAGAACTAATGGCAAATGGTTGCATGGCCAGGCTGGTGATGGTATGGATTGTGCTATCGATCCAAATAATCCAGGCAGATTATATGCTTCAGTTTATGATGGTTCTTTTTCCAGATCAACTGATGGTGGCAAAAACTTTACTACTATGGTGAATACCAATATTACTAAACAAAGTGGTGCTTGGGTTTCTCCTATTGCTATTGATCCTAATAATACAAACGTGATATATTGTGGCTTTACTGATCTTTGGAAATCTGATTTGTATGGCGATCCTTCTTCTTGGAAGAAAATTTCAAATTTCCAGACTAGTAATACCTTGCGTTCAATCGCTGTATCTCCTAGCAATCCAAATTATGTTTATTGTGCCAATTTGAGCACTATATGGAGAACTACTGATGGCGGTGCAAATTGGACAATGATTCTTGCAAATTCTGATGCTTCTATTACTAGCTTGTCTGTTCATGCTACTCAACCTGAAGTACTTTATGTTTCTAAATCAGGATATTCGATTGGTAATAAAATTTGGAAATACGATGGATCCAAATGGATTAATCTATCAGGTAATTTACCAAACGTTCCTGCCAATTGGGTTGTTTATCAAAAAGATTCTCCAGATAGAATTTATGCTGCAACTGATGTTGGTGTTTATTTCTCTGACTATGGATCGAATATGTGGGAAAAATATAACGATGGTCTTCCTACTATGGTAGTAAATGAATTAGAAATTAATTATGCTACTAAAAAACTTCGTGCCGGTACTTGGGGCAGAGGTGTTTGGGAAGTTGACTTAGTGGAATGTAATGTTGCTATTCCTAAAATTAAAGTTGTTGGTAATACTACTATGTGTTCGGGCGATTCAGTTGTATTAGAAGCTGAAACAAATGCAAACTCTTATTTGTGGTCTAACGGCGAAACTACTAAATCTATCGTGGTTAAAAAAGAAGGTCAATACTCTTTGATGATTGATGATGGAAATGGTTGTAAAGGCAAATCAGGTGTAGTTAGTGTGGTTGTTATTTCTGTTCCAAACTTGTCTTTGAGTTCAGATAAAGATCCTGGTATCTGCGAAGGCGATAGTATTACATTATCTGTTAATTTAGGCTTTGCTTCCTATAAATGGTCTAGTGGCGAAACTACACGTAAAATTGTTGTAAAGACTCCTGGCACTTATTCTTGTACTGCTACTACTAAAGATGGATGCTCAAAAACAACTGAAGCAATTAATGTAACAATCAATCCAAAAGCTGAAAAGCCAACTTTGAAAAATGTGGATGAAGTGTTAGTTTCTTCACCGGCTGCTAAATATAAATGGTATTTTAATGGTAAGTTGTTAGATACTGTTAAAACTCAATCATACAAACCATCTAAATCTGGTAAGTACTATGTTGAAGTTGCTGAAAGCGGCGATTGCTATACAAAATCTGACGAAATTGATTATATCGTAAATTCAATAGTTGAATACAATCCTGAATTTGTTTCAGTTAGTCCTAACCCTTCTAACGGAATGTTTAATGTTCAATTCAATAATAATATTTCAGGCAATGTAGAATACGTTATCTATAATGCAACCGGCGCTAAGGTTTATTCTTCAGAAGAATACAGAGCTGGTGATGTTTATACTAAACAATTTAATTTAGAAGATCAGTCATCTGGTATTTATATGCTTGTTGTCAAATCACATGCAAAAACATTCTACGTTAAATTGATTAAAAGATAAAACTTAAGATAATTACTCAAAAAAGACGGCATTTCAGTAGTTGAGATGCCGTTTTTTTTATGAATTTGCTATTGAGCCGAGAATGCTTTTGCGGCTAGCACCGGTTACTTCGGGCAGATTTGCAGGTAGATTATTCAAAGTTAGAAATCCTAAGAAAGCAAATGCTATTGCTTCTTTAGCATCTGAATTAATTCCAATTTCAGATGAGTCGATAATTTTTGAATTTGGCAGATGATGTCTTAATCTCGACATTATGAAATCATTTTTTGCCCCACCACCTGATACTATTATTGTGGCAGATTCATTAGCATACTTTTTTATATTGTAGGCAATTGAAAGTGCAGTAAACTCAGAAGTGCTTGCAATCAAATCGAGTCTATCAATATTCTTTAAATTTGTTTGTGAAAGATGCGATTCAATAAATTTTTCATTAAATAATTCTCGTCCACTTGATTTTGGCGGATTGGAAATAATATAAGACTCGTTCATAAAACTTTTTAGCAAATCTTCATTTATATTGCCTGCAAAAGCAAGTTTTCCGGAAATATCAAAATCAAGATTGAAAAAGGATTTTGAAATATAATCAATCAATAAATTTCCCGGACCTGTATCAAAAGCAATTAATTTATCTTGATTATCAATATAGCTAATGTTTGAAATTCCACCAATATTCAAGGCAATAGTTTCAACATCAGATTTTAAGAAATAATAATCAAAAATTGGGACTAATGGCGCAGCTTCACCACCTAATGCAATATCTTGAGATCTAAAGTCATAAATTACTTTTTTATTGGAAATTGCAGCTAAAGCAGTACCAGAACCCAACTGCCAAGTAGAAGCGATTTCAAATCCAAAAATTGATTCAGATTTTGGTTGGTGATAAATTGTTTGCCCATGCATTGCAATTGCTTCGATACTATCGAAATCAATTGAAGAATTAACACACAATTGTTTGATAGAATCCAAGTAAAGTATAGGAAGAATGTGATTCAAAGCAGAAATTTCTTTAATAT
>CAZBNQ010000113.1:0-8558 GCA_964493035.1 uncultured Hyphomicrobiales bacterium
TAAACAAAGTGTCGGAATATTTTGGATAAATAAACTGTGCAGAAACATTTTGAGTTAAAAGATAAAATGGCAATATAAAGCATAAAAATGCTTTCATATTAATCTTTAACAAGTCTTACTTTAACTACTGCTCTCGATATTTCAATTGAAGGATCATTTATAGGATGAGCAATCAATACGACATTATATAAACCTTGGGAAGCAAGTTCGGGAGCGTAAAAAATAACTTTATGCTTTCCCTTTTCTTTTTCGACATTATCAATCAAAACATTTTTTTCATCAGTAAGTTTTTTAATTTCTCGACCCAAAGCATCGAATGCAATTGCTGAAATACTTACTCTATCAGACAATATATATTCAATTTCTGTTTTTGTCTTAAATGGATTTGGGAAAGCAGTAGCAGCTTCGATTACTGCATTAGGAACGTTGATAAGCCGGGTTCCAACTTTAACAACTTCACCATTTGATTGATGATAGAACAAACGATAAACAAAACCAATACCTCTATAAGGCAAGTCATTTGGAATAGGACCATAGTTTTGTGGATACAAGCTAGTAAATGCAGCTTTCATTTTATCAGAATAGGGTCCGGATAGATAAGTAGCAACAGTATCAGTGAATACTGAATTATCAAGTGCTTCAATATCTAATTCGTTGGCAGGTAGCAAACCACGCATAATTTCGTAGCCCATAGTTTTATACTCCGATTGAGTACCAAAGTTGCAAACAACCTGCAAATTGCCAGCATATTCTACATTAAAGTATCTTACAATTGTGGAAGGGATAATATTTGCATCAGAAGAATAAACAGTTTTATACATCTCTTCATTAGCGATTTCAATATTATCATCTATATTTGGATCAATGAAATTTGTAGGTATTGGATCTTCTTCGCTAAATTTAAATGCAAGAGCCTGATAATAATCATGAGGCTTTTTCCAATCTAAAAACTCACTTATTTTTGAACCATCAGTAGTATAAATCTTAAATCTACCAATCCTTAACTTACCTGGGAAAGGTGCTTTTTTAGATTTATCATATTTTTTGGGCCCAAGAACAATTATTTGGATTCTATCATTTAAAACATCAGCTCTGAGCTCATAATCGGGCAAACCGGAGCTAACATCAATCAATTCAGAACTACCTAATATATATTCTAATTTGACATTTCGATAATCAATAGCGCCTGTATTTGCAAATACTAATTGAAATGTTCCATTTGCAACATATCTCCAATTTTCACTTACTCTAGTTATAGTAATATCAAACTCAACAGAATTATAATCAGTAAGCAAAACCGATTCGATTTTTGCTAAAGCCATAGTATCTAATTCATTAGTCTGTGCAAAAGCAGATAATGAACATAAGAAAAAAATGATTATATATAAAAAGTAACTTTTCATTATTTATCTACAACTGGAGAAGTCCTATCTCTATTATTAAAAGATTTATTATAATCCTTGGTAGTGATAATACCATTCATATCAATATCACCATTAAGGTATCCTTCGAAAGCGCCTTGTGACCAAAGATTTAGCTGAGGTATTATTTCATCAAAATCAGCGTCATTAATGCCTTGAGATTCTGAACGTCTGTTGATATCACCTGCAATCATACCCCAAATTAAAGAGCCATCGTCATTTTTGCCTAATTTCTTCAAAGAACCTGCACCTGCTTTAACAAAAGATGCTACGCTGAAGTCCATTTCTCTTTTAATACCTGGCAATAATGAAATATAGCTGTCTGTTACAATCGCCAAATGATTTCTATGGCGAACAACAATATAATAATTGCCTGAATCAATTCTATTTGAATCATTACCTGTACCAGTAATTAGCAATTCTTCATTACCGTAGATATCGCATAACTTACCATTACGCTTAACTAAATAAGTTCTAACTTTGCCGGGTTCAGTAAAATTAGCTCTAAATTCAACAACAACCCAGTCTACTACCGAATCTGGAAGCTGCTGAGTCACATAAAATTTTCTATTTGGATCCATATTATATGGATAAATATCAGGTGGAGGCATTGTGAGGTAACCTTTATTTTTAAGGTCATCTGCCATAGAACCATATCTAAAAGGACCTTCGAGAAATACTTTTGCATTAAATGCCAATATTCCGCCGCTATGCCCTATCACATAATATCCGAAATCACTTAAATTGCTTGTACTTGAAAATGCCCAGCCAATTTGATTTGAATCACGTGCAACATTAGAGAACACGTTATCAGTCCAAGCACCATTATCGAATCTTTGGAACACAAGTTGATTTGTTACAAGCCCATTACTTTCATCTAATGTATCACCCGGGAGCACTCTCCAACCATAACCAAATACCATATCGTTGGTTTTAGTCATTGATGCACCATTTGAATCTATAGCATTGATAGCAAAAGTACGCTTAGCCTTGACATTTCCTCCCGGATATGGGAAAAATGTACGTGGGCGAACATCTACTATCAATTCTTTAAGTCCCGGATTTGGTTTTCCAAAAACTGCATAAGTAAAAGGATTGTGTAAATAATTTCGAGTACTATCAAATCTAACTTTAATAAGTCTAATAGTACCGGCAATTTGAGCAATTTCTGAAGTCTGATTAAAAACAGGATTTTTGCCGGTATTAAGTACTAAAGTATCTTTTTTTGTATCAATATATTTACGTACAAATAAACTGTCATTAACAGTTGTCTTCTTTGTCAAATTTAAAGATGAATTATTATTAGCTATTAAATTTTGAAGAGTAGTTGGATTGTCTGGAATTTCCGGTCCGGCATTTATCTCCGAATCGCCTCTATATTCGACATTAACTGTCTTAGCAAAATTTGGAGAATTAGCTAAAGAACTTCCGCTATATCTAACAATTTTAGTTGAATCTGCTAAATTAAAGTTTTCGGTTGAATTATTAGACAATTCACCTGCAGAAAGATTTAATTCTTTATTTACAGTAAATCCACCACCCTTTACTTTGACACCCTTAGGATTATCAATTGTGAGGTAATCATAAGCACCATTACCAATAATTTCTTGAGTAGTATCGCCTTTAAGCCTAATTTCTTTATTGCCAAAAGTAGTAGCATTATTATAGACAGCACTTTTTGCAACAATTCTTTCTTTATATAGTTTCACTCTTGCACTATCTCTAACTACGAGGCTATCCTTGACAGTTAATGTGCGATTTTTAAGAACAGAATCAGTTTCTTTCAAACCTTTTCCTTGCAAAACTAATTGCTCATAGACAATATTTGGAACTTCTTGAGTATGGCTTTCGCATTGAGAAGAGAATTCAATTCTGCCATTAAGAGTATCAGGTAAGTTTTTTACTTGACCGGCTTTCACTCTAATAGTACCTCTATTTTCAAGTTTTCCGCCCGTATTATTAAGCGAAACACCTTGAGCAAAGGCGTTTGATAAGCAAGCCAAGGAAAAAACTAGTATGGCAATATGTAATTTTATATTTTTCATTTTTTTTTAAATAAGGGCAGGAATAAATCCTGCCCTAATATTTAATAAATTCAAATTATTGACAGATACCGATATCGAGGAAGCTGCCGTTGTAAACAGCGCCTTGGTTAGTCAATTGATAAGCACCAAGAACCGGTGTGATACCATTAGCAGCTGGGCGAATCCAAATACCATTCAAGCCAGTTGCACTATTTGTATTACCATCGCCTGTATTAGCAGTAGTATTATTATTGAAAATACCGATGTTTGTTCCTGTTAGAGGATCAACTTTGGTTGTAAATACATATTCACCAGACATTGAAGCGTCTTGGTTACCAATAACGAGTGCAGAACCGGAAATATTAGCAATTGTAATGCTATTAGCTGAAGGTGTACCGTTATTTTCATCTGTTGTATAAGCAGAACCACCAAATACAGCTTGGTCGATACCAGTCCAAACAACGTTACGAATTTCTACGTTATCTTCAGCAGTTGGTGGCAAACCAATATCCCATGTAGCTGGGTTTGTCCAACGACCGTTAGTGATAGAGTAGATAGTTTGTGGAGTAGTTGTAAGCACGATTTCTGAACCAGTAACCATTTGCTGAGCTCTTGGGTTACCTGGAACAATTGCAGCAACCAAGTTAAGACCAGGACCTGATCCACCGCCATAAGTCAAGCTACGAGGAGTACTTGTAACATTTGTTCTATTATAAGTTGCACCAGCGCGAGCAATTTTTTCCATTGGTTGGCCAGCATCAAAACCTTGAGCAAATCTTAATTTTGTTTCGTCTGCAGCAGCAAATGATGCATCTTCATCAGTTGCTTCCCATCCAATTACTAAGTTAGAAATTGAACCGGTACCATTAAAGTCTGCCAAAACTCTTCTTCTTACATCAGTAGCAATATTAAAGTTGTTTTCTAATGTTGGATTAGTTTGCTGACGAATGTCTAATTGGTACCAAGTTGGAGCTGCTGAGAATGTAACATTAGTATTAGCATTGTTAAATGTATAAGCAGTAGAGTTAGACATATTATTCCATCTCATCTTACCACGAACTTCAACGTTGCCAGTATATGTAACAGAAGCAGTACCGCTAGTATTCAACATTGATAAGATATAATCATTAGCTCCAGGAGCCATTTCCAATTCGCGAGTTGTTGCGAAATTATTACAAATTGTTAGATTTCCACCTGCAGTTTTATCAGCAGTACCAGCTAATGACAAGTTACCATAAGAAGCAAAGTTAACAGGGTCAGTAGCAAGGATAGTTTGAGCACCACCTGTATAATTGAAGTTAGAAGTACAACCAAAAGTGAAGATACCGGCTGTTCTTGTGATATCGCCAGCTAAGTTGACTGTGCTACCATCAGGAATAGAGAAACCACCACTTGTGTTAGTAAAGTTGTTAAGAGACCAAACACCAGCACCAACAGTAACAGAACCACCAGCACCACCTGAATTATTAGTGAATGTAGTTGTATTAGATAAAGTACCTGCACCACCAGTAAATGTGCCATTGTTAGTGATATTAGCTGTAGAAGCGAAATCACCTGAGCTCAATGTCATTGTACCATTGTTAGTGATAATTGCAGAAGCAGTAAAGTCGCCAGTACCGTAATTGAAAGTACCATCATTTACGATTGCAGCATCAGCAGTACTAGCAGCAGAACCTAAATTGATAGTACCGCCGTTAGTGAAAGTACCACTTGTATTAGTTAAAGCAAAACCGTTAGTAACAACAACAGTAGTGCCGGCAGAGATACTCTTAGCACCTGCGCCAGACAAATTCAAATCATAGTAACCACCGCCATTAGTACCATTTTCACCGGCGATAGTTTGAGCGCTTGCACCGTTATAAAACACAGTGTTTGTACCATATTCGCGGTCACCACCTGTCGGTGTATATGTTCCTGATATATAGACATTTCCTAAGAAATTTTTTGTACCTGCGCCTTCAGTACCAAGATTTGTATAGTAAACTCCACCTTGGATATTCATTGTATTGCTACAAATCCAAATAACAGTACCGGGAATAGGTGTAGATTGATTTGCACCCAATTGAGCACTACCATTGAACTGACCTCCATTTGATCTCATTCTAATAGTACCGCTTGTACCAACTGTATAAGTACCGCCAGTATTATTGGTAAAGTTTTGAGCATTCAGCTCATTTGTGATTACGAGCATCATCGCTAGTAATGATACTCCGTAAAAAAGTTTTTTCATAAATGTCTCCAATATTTAAAATTTGCCCTATTATTTTCTTTACAAAATTAACGCTTTAACTATGCCTAAATTTTAAGTAAAAACACCTAAATTTAAAGCATTACAAAAAACAAGCCATTTATTTTACATTTATAATATATTTTAAAAATAATTAAGTAAATAATTATTCAGTGCCTATATCGATAGTACCGTCATTAATGATATTAGCATCATTTATCAAACTGCCATTTACTATTAATGAAACAGGTAAAACGCTTGTGTTATGTAATGTCGCGGCACCAGTAACTGTCATATTAGCTCTCACATACATCAAACTATTACATAATTTTGTTCCGGGATTTGTTATTATTACATTTCCAAGCCCAAGAGTATTTAATGAATTAGGAATATCACTTATCGTTTGATTTGTACCATTAAATTCGATAATGCTCGCAATATTCACTCCAGTATAATCAGTATAATTATTAAACGACGTATTAAGTGTATTTGTCGAACCAATACTTAATTTGGCTCCCGATCCTATAATAGCATATCTATTTGGCAATGAATTGTTTGCATTCAAAGTAAAACCTGCCAAATTAAATGTTCCATTCAAGATTTCTGTTTTTTCACTAATATCAATATTTTTGGCTGAGCTTACAATTGCGCTACTATTTATCGTCAAACCTCTAACTTGAGATGGTATGCCTAAACCTGTTGTTTGATTTGTTGTTCCTGTATAGGCGTAATATGCATTATTAGAGAAGTTACGTGTCAATGTCGAACGAACATTTCCAGTATTATTGCCTAAAGGACTAATACCATCGGCTGAACCAATCCTTAGAGTTGAATAAGCAGACATCGAAAAATACAATGAGTTTACTGTAAATTCTTTGGTATCTAAAGTTCCGGAATAATTTGAATTACCTAAGTCAATTCCACTTACCAAAGGAGTATTAGCATCTAATGAAACAATATGATCGCCTACACCATTTATACCTCCACCAATAACTACAGAATCTTCAGCAGTATTTGGAAATTCTCCAGTACCAAAAATAGCACCACTATGGTTTTCGTTAAATGTCCATGTTTCCTGACTGGTCCAAAGTCCGGATTGACGTGAGAAGAAAATTCGTTTAAATGCCTGATCGTTACCAATAGTCCAATCACCTAAAAACTCAGTTGCTGCAATATTTGAACTAGTTTCAAAATAATTTGAAGCTTGGACGAAAGTAGGAATAGGTCTCGATTTATTCCAAGCACCACCAATACCTTCCTTGACTGGACGCCAACGACCAAGGTTATTGAAAGTATTTTCATCCCCTTGAATATCAGAATCAAGATAATTGAATCTCCAAGTGCCTGCAATAGTAGTAGAAACAGAATCAATCGCCCAATATCTTTTTATATAATTAGCATTGGGGCTGCCTGATAATCTTGCATGACCACCGGGAAATCCTCCCCTATCGCCGGGCGATACTCTTACACCTATACTACCAGCGCTTCCACTTCCAGATGCAGTATAAACTGCCGGTGAATAATTGAAAATTGAATTTTCGTATGATCCTATTGGGAATGTATACGTATTATTTGTTGTCACTTTCCATATCAAAGAACCGCTAGTACGTGAAGTTTGAATTGCTCTATTGGCAGAATAAGATACAATCGAGCCCGGCGAATTATTTTCAATCTTTATATTAGTTGAATCGCCGAGAATTACTCTCGAATCACCAGAGAAAATCAACTGATTATTAATATATACATGCGCTAAGCTCTTATTTTTCGCAGATTCTTGTTTCAATGTAACTGTACCTGCAGAAATTGTCATATCATTAAATCTGATACCACGACCATTCTTTAAAACAATATTTTTGTTTGATGCTGTAGCAAAAGTAACATTAGAACTCAATGGCTCAAACTGTCCGTCATTAGTTACTGAGTCTAAAACCATATTACCATTGATTACTAAAGCTCTATTTCCGGAATTAAATATACCTTGTCTTATGAATACTGAATCATTGATGGTAACTGGATTAGATCCAACAAAATTAGAAATAAATACAGTATTGTTAAGTGGAGTATTATTATCAACAATAATTGATCTGACCAGATCGGGAAGGCCTAATCCGGTATTTTGAGAACCACTGTTACTATTAAACAAGTATCTCGAAATTCCATAAGTTCTTGATTCAGTCTGAATAGCACCACGACTACCTTCCAAAGCAGCAGTAATACCATTAAGATGGTGAAGCCCTAATGTGCAATCATCTCCTAAAACAAATGATTTGCCTCTAATATATGTAAGGTTGCCCTCGATTTGCAAAGTACCGGGCACACCATTATGTTTTTCTACTATTACTGATCTTATTTCAGGATTTACTCCATTTGGCAAAACCACACGCTTGCCATTTCCAATACGAACAATATCAGTATTAAGATTTGGGAATCTCGTTGGTTGATTAGCAACATCATAACTGGTAAGCGACCAAGTTGCAAGATCATTCCAATTGCCAGAACTAAAGCTATAAAATGTTACGCCTGCTGGTTCGCCAACGATAAAATCGCCAAATTGATCATTATTAATTGATTTAACGCTGGAATCAGTAATTGCAAAAGTCTGAGGAGTATTCCATATTCCTGCATTTGGCCATTCAGGAGAATATCTTCTATGCTCAAAGAATAATACAGTCGGACTATTCACTAAGTCGCCAGGATTTTTGAAATTTGTAGTTATTGAATATTTCCTATTAGCTCCTAAAGCAAAACCGGATGATTTAATATTCCAATATCTTTGAATATTATTGCTAATATTCAATCCGGAATTATTAATATCAGGATGATTAATGTTATATGCATATACTCCAAGAAGACCAGCAGTATTATCAGCATTAAATGTTTCAATTG
>CAZBNQ010000114.1:0-8504 GCA_964493035.1 uncultured Hyphomicrobiales bacterium
TAGCTGTTTTTTTCTTAAATTTAAAAAAAATTGCATTTCTGATTTTTTTTGAAACTTTTTTAGAATTTGTGACTCCTACCAATAAATGAATGTCGAACTATTTGCGGATTGTTGATGTAAATCTATACAAATTAATTTAATTACGTATTTTGCCGCTAATATGGAAGAAAAACAAAAACAAGACAAATTTATGGAAGCTTTCGAGCCTAATAGGCAAAAGCTCTCGTCTTATGCATTAGCTCTAACTCGCAATAGAGACGATGCCAAAGATATTGTAAGCGAAACAATTTTGAAAGCCTACGAGAGTTTTGAGAAAGTCAAAGATACACAAGCATTTGCAGCGTATCTATTCACGATTGCCTCCAGAATATTTAAACGCAAGCTTTGGCGTCGACGAATTTTTGGCGAATATAACCAAGAATATGCCGAAACTATCCCGGCAGGCACTGTAAGCCCTGAAACTCGTTTCGATATCGAAACATTGTATAAAGCTTTAGACAAACTTCCTGCCAAACAAAAAGAAGCTGTGATTCTTTTCGAGATTTCCGGCTTCTCTATAGAAGAAATTTGCGAGATTCAAGGCGGTACAATTTCAGGTGTCAAATCCAGACTAAAACGCGGAAGAGAATCTTTAACTGAAATAATGCATAAAACGTACGGATTAAATACTAATACTCTTAAAATTATAAATTTTTCTAACGGCAGCAGCTTTGATAGCGAATCGCCGGCAAACCATAAGCAACTAAGCTTGAGAGTGGAAAATGAAAGATTCTGAATATAAAATGAATGAAATATTCAATAAAGCGAAAAATATCGAACCTCTGATTAGCAACGAGGATGCGCGCTCCTTGATCGAAAATCCTTCTCGATATTATTCAAACAATTCTAAAACTAATCTTAAGGGCAATAAGATGATAAATATTTTTGCTTCCGGCATTGCTGTTAGTGCCGTCTTAGGATTGCTATCCTATAATTATTTCGCAGATAATTTTTCTCCGGATAGCAACCCCGTGCAGACGACCCCTAAGCAGGTAATCGTAAACCCACCTAAAGCAAACTTATCGAATTTAAACAATAATTCCAATACTGATTTTGCTTTAGTCGATAATAAATCTTCTAAAAAAGAACCTAGCAATATTACAAAAACTATCAATGATATTGAAGGTACTAATTTTATATCACTCTCTCCTGAAGAAGCTCAAAATCTTGGGCTGAAATACGAAGGAAATAATATTGTGCTTGCCGGTCTTCAAAATACCGACAATCCAATACTTATTACTCTCACTAAAGACAATATTAATTCTAAACTAAATGATGAATCTGCCAAGACAATACATTCAGTTTCTCCAACCTATATCACTGATAAACGCGGCAATAAAATTCTTTCGCTCCATGCTTTCGAAAATGCTACCATCGTTAGCAACTTTAGCAAAAATACTAATTCCGATAGCTCGGTTTCTCACCAAATGGAAACATTATTGAACCTTAATAGAAATGAAAATAAAAACATTATCATTTCAACTCAAACAGAAAATTCTACCGATAATCTATCTGAATTGCCAAAGAATTTTACTATGTCTTTTTCTGTGTCTAACTTTGGAGATTCTGCCAATACTTTTATGAATATTCATCCTGATTCGATAAAATTAAGAATGTATAGATTCAATGAATTGTTCAAAAACAACAATCAAATGTTCGAAAATCTAAGTAACAATCCAAATCTAAATATTGATTTCGATAATGAAGATTTTAAAATTGATGATATTAACTCTTACGTTAATAATATTTTAGATTCAATGTTTGTGGTGGACTCTGTCAATCATCGTTTCACTATGAATTTCAACAATTTGAACAAAATGAATCTCGATACTGCCAAACTAAGGAAATACGCTTTGAAGCTTGGAAAACGTAATATTGACAGCCTGCTTAAAAATCGCATTAAATTAGGCACTACTAATAGCAGTAAATTTTATATAAAGAAGTATAACCTCGACGAAAATTCTACAAATAAAATAAAAATTGTGAATAGTGATGAAAATTTCAAAGATGAAATGCCAAATATGCTTGTTGACTCCGATGGTAGCATGCAAATCAATGTTGTCGAAAGTAATGGAAGCAAGCTAAATATTAAAACATTAAACAAAAACAACCAGATGCAGTCTAATGATATTATTTTGAATCTTCCGGAAAATGCTACTATGAGTAGTAGGATAAATTCTCGCAACCTACCAACTGATTTAGAATCAATTGCTAAAATCAACACCTTAGTTCCAATTGGAGTTGGATTTAAAGCCGGCGAAATAGATTATATTTTATGGTGCGACGCTACAACTGAGCTTGCCGAAAGACTCCCTGCAGAAATAAGAGATAGATTGATGCCCGAAATAAAAGCATTAGAAAATAAATCCACAGAATGCAAAACATCTCCTGTTGCGGGCGAGCCATATCTCGACGTATGGAAAACATGCTCCGGCGCAGTTGAAGCTCTTAATGCTTATCCTAATCCGGCAAGAGAAGACATCAACGTCAATTTCAATCTAAATGCTGAACGCAAAGTCAATATTTCTATTAATGATCTATTTGGCAATAGAATACAGCTTCTCGATTCAGATAGGATTATGCAGCCCGGACAGCATACCGAACATTTCAAACTCAACTCGATTCCTTCCGGTATGTATTATATAGTTGTCCAAACAGACAAAGGCGAAAAAACTTTACAAAGGATAATTATCCAATAAATTTCATATAGCGATAATGATGAAACATACAACCATGAGAAAAAAAACTCATGGTTTTTTTATCAATTTTCTTTTCGGACTTTTTTATCTGAAATAAATTTACATTCTATTCGTTTCCATTTCATAACATATTTCTTTTTAAAAAAGGTAAAAAAAAATGAGCAGTATAAATCATTCAGAAAAATTCAGCTTTGCAGACAAAGTAGAATATTCAGATAACGGTGTAATATCAAAAAAAGTAATACAAAAGCCAACAGGCAACATCACACTTTTTTCATTCGACCAAGGTCAGGAACTCAGCGAACACTCAGCACCATTTGATGCACTCGTGCAAGTAGTAGATGGCGAAGCACAAATTATTATAGCAGGCAAGCCATTCGACTTGCAATCAGGCGAATCTATAATAATGCCTGCAAATATTCCCCATGCAGTTAAAGCTACAAAAGCATTCAAAATGTTGCTGACTATGATAAAAGATTAACAGCAAAATGAACGGAATAGGTTCGAATTTTTAAAGGATTGCATTTTTTTTTGCAATCCTTTATTTTTTTGTGACACCTTATCAATATTGCTTCGTTAATGTATATTATGGAACTAAAAGAATATAAAGAAAAGGTAATGCCGCTAAAGAATCAAATGTTTCGATATGCGAAACGCTTGATTGGCAACTATGAAGACGCCGAAGAAATTGTCCAAGAAGCCCTAATTAAAATGTGGCAGAAAAGAGACACTATCAAGACCGATTCTAATATTGCGGCTTTTGCTATGGTAGTTACTCGCAACCTTTGTCTTGACAAAATGCGCTCAAAACATTACAAACACAAAGGTGTAAATTTCGATGCTCTTGAGTACGATATTCGAAATGATTCCATTTCGCCGGAACTCTTAGCTGAATACAAAGATGCTAATGAATTAATTAATAAAATTATTAGCGAATTTCCCGAAAAATGGCGCACTGTGATCCAACTTCGTGATATTGAAGGATTTACTAACAAAGAAGTTGCCGAAATGACCGGGATGGAAATTAACGTTATTAAAATTACTCTTTCGAGAGTGAGAAAAAGAATTAGAGATATTTTAATCAACAAATATAATTATGACTACAATGAACGGAAAAATTGATATTGAGCAATTGCTCGAGAAGTATTATGCAGGCGAAACCAATACTGCCGAAGAAGCTATATTGGAAGATTATTTCGCTTCTCGGGCTGATGGAAGTCCTGAATCTCTTCAATTCGATTTCTATAAATCTGAATCTGAACTTGATTCTTTAGACTCTAGCTTCGATGATAAAATCTTTGCTATGATCGAAGATGAAAATTCGCTGCTTGTCGAGCGTAAGCCTATCGTTCATAAGCTCGGCTATCGAAAAATTTATTTCTCTGTGGCTGCTGCTGTTGCTATTATTGCGTTTTCGGCTTTCTGGATTTTCGACTATTTCACCCCAAAAACTGGTATTATTATTACTGATGCAAACTTTGCCGAACACGAAGAACTTGCTCGAGCTACTACTGCTGATGCTTTCGATTTGATTGCGCAACATATTGATAATGCTAATTCTGGTCTCAACAAATTAGAACTTATTGATAAAGGACTTAATAATATGAACGCTTTTGAACTCATTAATTTTTATTCAAATATGGCAATTTCTAAGGAGGATTAACTTATGAAATCTACTATTTTAATTTTCGTCGCTCTAATTATTCCAGCTCTTCTTTTTGCTCAACCCAAAGAAGTAAACAAAATTTTTGACAAGTATGCCGGTAAAGAAGGCTTCACTAATTTGAAACTAAACGATCCATCTATGCTTTTTGGCAATGCTTCTCCCGAAGCTAAAGAAGCTGTCAAAAACGTTAAAGCTATCAGAGTTTTAGTTTATAACAATGGCAGTGGCAAAAATGCTACTCTTGGCAAAGAATTCAACAAAGATCTTAGTAATTTGAAAAAGCCTGACGGCTATGATGAATTCATGTCTGTTAACGAAGGTACTACTAACGTCAAAATTTATGTCAATAAATCAAGCAAATCAGATGTGGCTGGTATGTTGATGGTGGTTGTCGAATCAGATAAAGGCGAAAGCGTTATTATTTGGTTGGATGGTGCTATCGATATGAAAAATGTCGGCATGATAGGCAAGTATATCGGCAAAGGCATGAAAAACTAAGCCTTTATAAAAAATAACAATCAGACTACGAAGGGCTGTTTTCTATATATAGTTGCAGCCCTTCGATTTTTTTTTACTTTCCTCTTTTATATCTTCTCCACTCTTCCCCAAATTCTTCTTCCATCATTTTCTCTTCGTCTTTTATTCGCCATAATAATACCACAAGCAATATCAACCATGCAAAATATGGCATCCATGTGTTATATATTAATGGTATTCCTCCAAAAAATCCTAATATGCCTATATATCTTGGATGACGAAAATACTTATATGGTCCATCGGTTATTAATTTATGTCCCTCTTGAATCGTCACTTCAACACTAAACTGCCTGCCCAATGCAATTACTGACCAATTCATCAACACAAAACCCAACAAAGCTATAACTAATCCTAGCAACCTAATGCCTTCAGATGAGTATATTCGAAATAATGATTCAGAATCTAAAAATCCAGAGCTTAGTAATATCAAGACTGGAATAATTTGTAGAAAAAGAAGTGAATACTTTTGACTCTTAACTTCTTTTACACCTTTTCCTGAGCCTTTTCCTTCATTAGGAACAAAAATTACTACTAATACAGATAATACTATCATCATATAGATATAAATGCTACGATAGCTATTGCTAAAAAAACTATCCCAATCGGCTATTCCCCAAGCCAATATCGGAACCAAACAAAAAATCAATATGCCGGCTAAAGCCGATACCAACTTTTTCATAACAAATCCAATCTACAATTATCAAAAAACAAAATTATTAATAATATCAATTTGATTGCTGAATTTTTTATTGAATCCTTTTATAAATCATTTCAAACAGTTAATTTGCGTTTTTATTAAATAATGAAATGAATAAAATGAATAGAATAGCCGTAGTAGTTTTAGCTGCCGGACAAGGCAAGAGAATGAACAATCCAAATCTTCCAAAAGTATTGGCAGAACTTAGAAATACACCATTGATCAAGCATGTTTGCGATACTGCAAATGAATTGAATCCCGAAAAAATTGTTTTGATTGTTGGGCATCATAAAGAAATGGTAATTGATTATATAAATTCATTAAACCAATCTAATATTGAATTTGCTGTACAATCCGAACAAAAAGGCACCGGACATGCAGTCGACATGACTAGATCATTACTCGAAAATTTTGATGGCGATATAATTATACTCTCCGGCGACGTTCCTTTGCTAAGAGCAGAAACTCTAAATAAATTTATCGATGAACATCGCAATTCGAAATCTGATGTATCTGTTTTATCAGCAATTGCAGATAATCCTTTTGGATATGGAAGAATAATACGCGACAATGCAAATATTTTCACTAACATCGTAGAAGAAAAAGATTCAAATACTGAGCAAAAACTTGTCAAAGAGATTAATTCAGGCATATATATAGTCGCTGCAAATGATTTGTTTAAAGCATTATCACAAGTTGGCAACAACAACGCTCAAGGAGAATATTATTTAACTGATATCATACATATATTAAGAAATGAAGGCAAAAAAACTTCAGCATTCTCATTAGCAGATTTTGATGAATTAAAAGGAGTAAACTCGCCCGACCAATTAGCAGAATTAGATGCAATCTTTGAAAAATATAAATTTTAAATTTCTAGATCTAATTGTCTCTCGCCTTTGGTACTTAATCTACCATTACTAGTAAAAGAATATAAATCTAATAAATGGAAACACCCCAAAAGTTTTGAGTTTAACTTTTGGGGTGATGTTCATAATCGGTAAGTTTAAATTCTATCTAAAACAGTTTACTTCTTAAATTTTTCGAGATCTTCGAGCAACTTATCATGCTTCTTTTCATCATGTAGTAAATATTCTAATAAATATTTAACAAATGGTGAATCGGTTTCTTCTTTTGCTTGTTCAGCCAAAGCAACAACTTTTCTTTCCATCTCGTCGTGCTCTTCAATCTTATCCCACAATTCTTTCAGATCTTCAGCAGAAATAGAGAACTCTTGTTTTTCGAAATGATCGATAATCAATTGTTGAACTCTGCGGTGTACGACTGAGTCTTGGCGAATAATTTCCATAATAATTTGAAGGAAAGGATTGCGTGCACTTCTAATAATATCTGTAGTGCTTTGGACTGATGCATCTTCTAATTTTTGCCAATTTTTTAGTATTTCAATCAGCTTTTTATTTTTGTCTTCCATCATTAATACCTTTATTATATTTAAATTTGATTGCAGATTTTACAAAATTCTCTGCCCATTGCGGACATGAATTTGAATTGATGTGAATATAAGCTCCCATGCAATTATTCTTCAAAAATCCATCCACATTCTTGAGGGATGGACTTGCTTTTGTTAGTTCCAAACAAGTTTGAGACGTTTTATCATACTTAGTTATTGAAGAATAATGCAATTCATGTCCGATTATTTCTGAATTCAAATCAAAGAACGGATTTTCACTTATCACTTTTGCGATCACATATCCATAGCCTGCAATCTTTTTTCCTAAATTCATTTCAATATCCAACAAACCGGATAAAAAATGAACAGTATCATTTTTCTTAATAAACTTAGACAAATAGATCAATCCACCACATTCTGCAAAGACAGGCATTCCTGCATTAATTTTTGTTTCTAAGTCATTAATAAACGACATGTTTTGAGACAATCTTTCAGGATAATCCTCCGGATAGCCCCCACCTATATATAGTCCATCGATATCTTCAGGGATTGAATTGTCTTCGAGTGGAGAAATTTTTACAAGTTCGGCACCATAATTCTTAAGAGCTTCCAAATTTTCCTGGTAATAAAAACAAAATGCCTCATCCATACAATAACCAATTTTTATATCATCAAGTTTGATTTTTTCTACAATTGGTTCATATTCAAAGGCATCGCGATTTTTTGATAGTATTAATATATCTAAAATGTCGAGATTTTCTCTAATCTTTTCTCCGGCAAATTCTATCCATTTCCTTGTTAATTCATTATCAAAAACTGATTTTGGGAATAAATTTCTGCTGAAACATTCAATATCACCATAATCAGGTATTTCTGCTAAAATTTTGATTTTAAGATTATTCTCAATTGTCGATTTTATCATTTTTAGTTTAGAGTCATTTTTGACTCTATTTAATATAATACCTTCAATTTTAAAGTCATAATCATCGAAATTACTAAGTTTTAAGGCAGACAGTTCAGTTCGCGAAATAGTCTTGCAATCAATAACAATAATAAACCCACAAGCAAGATTATCAGATAGTTTGAAAGAAGAGAAACCGGCATCATAGTCACATAGGTCAAAAATTGATTTATCAGTTTCAACAAGTGCAAAATCGGCATTAGCAGAGCAAGAAGCAAAAATAGATTTTGATTTTTCATCGCCCAGCAAAAAGCTATCGAGATTAGCCCCCTTAAAATTTGAGCCGGCATTTAAATAATGTGCATCTATATAATCCAAACCTTCTCTGAAGGCAACTGTTTTCTTCAAGTATTTTTTGACAGAATCGAGAATTCCTAATGCAATAAAAGTCTTGCCCGGGCTTTTGCCCAAACCGGAAATTATCAATCTCGGTGTCTTGCAAACCAGCATTTTTTTGTCTTTTTTTATTTATTAAGATTCAATATTACAAAAAA
>CAZBNQ010000115.1:0-5278 GCA_964493035.1 uncultured Hyphomicrobiales bacterium
ATTTTTGTAGTTTCTTCTTTCAATATCTTAAAGATGATGTCTGAATCACCTTTTATTATCGTGCTCATTTGTCCTGATTCTACTTTTAGGCCTTCAATTTTATTAAGTGAATCAATAAATTCATTAATTATTTCTAAATTATTATCTTGAAGTGGATACAAACTAATTTCAACAGATATTTCCATAATGCACTCATTTTATTGCTTTTACTACGATCATCATTCCTTCATGCTCATCATTTTCATCGTCAGATACCAACTTAAATTCATTATCAAGCTTTGCACAATCGTTTATACTTATTTCAGTATATTCAGAAAGCAATTCCAGTAATTCATTTTTTGTATAAAAATGAGCATTTTCAAATGTTGGAATATCATCTTTTGATTTTGCCAATACCGAATTTTGATTTAAAACTGCTAAAAGCAAAGTGCCTTTAGGCTTTAGTACACGGTATATTTCAGAAAATGCTTTTGCTCTATCAGCAACAAATTCCAAACAAGTAATCGTAAACACAGAATCAAAAGATTCATCTGAATATTTTAACTCTTGAGCATTACCAATCGAAAACTCAGCGTTTGGAATATTCTTACTTATGGCTCTTTCAATCATTTTTGCAGAATAATCAATACATTTGAGTTTAAAACCGTTTTCAGAAAAATATTCAGTCCAATGGCCTGTGCCACAGCCAATTTCTAATACATTTTCTCTGCTGATTCCTGCAAAATATTTATTTATGCAGTTTTTCTCTCTTCGATCTACTTCTTTGCCGTATTCAGTATCATAATACAAATCATAAGTATCAGATTCTAAACCAAAATCATATACAGTCATAAATCAGATTTCCTTCAAAAAAACTCGCCAATCCGGGATTTCAATATTTAAATCCGCATATAGTTTGCTACTATCCATTGCAGAAAAAAACGGTCTTTTTGCCGGCAGATCAAATTCTGCTCTATAAGCAGGAACCAAAGTATTACTAAGAGATTTATGCTTAATTACTTCTTTAGCCCATTCCAACCTTGAGCAATATCCATCGGGGCATAAATGATATAATCCCGCCAAATCACTCTGCAAAGCTCTAAATACTAAATCAACTATAAGCGAGCAATGGGTAGGCACAGAAAATTCATCACATGATACTCTTATCACTTGGTTCTGTTTTGTCCATGACAATAATTTATATACAAAATTTTGAGTACCATCGCCATAAACCCAGCTCAACCTAAATACCAAATTTGTTGAATAGCTCAATGCAGCTTGCTCACCCAATAACTTTGATCTACCATAGTAGTTTATCGGATTGACTTGATCAGTTTCCACATATTGCCCAGATTTTTTTTCTCCATCAAACACATAATCGCTGCTGAAATGGACCAATCTGATTTTCATATCATTACATATCTCTGATAAATCAGCCACTGCAGTATAATTTACAAGTTCAGCAATATAGTTGTTAGATTCAGCTATATCCACATTATTATATGCTGCACAATTAATGACTATATCTGGTGAATAAGCAGCTATTACATTTTTAAGTTCGGACTTCGAGCAAATATCCAAACTATCAATATCATGAGCCAAATAATCAATTCGACGATTGATAAATTCCTTTTGAAATTGGAGACCTAATTGTCCCTTTGCACCTAAAAGAAGAATTTTCATATATTAACGATATACTTGTTTCCAAAATTCTTTGAGATAAACCAATTTTTCTTCAGCCCATTTCAAATTATCATAATACCATTTAATTGTTTTTTCAATTCCATTTTCAAAATTGATTTGAGCCTTCCAATTGAGTTCAGTTTCAATTTTATCGGTATTGAGTGAATAACGGAAGTCATGTCCGGGCCTATCAGCTACAAACTCAATCAACTCATCAGTTTTATCCATAATATTGAGTATTGACCTAACAACATCGATATTTCGTTTTTCGTAGCCCGAACCAATATTATAAGCTTCGCCAATTCTGCCATTAATTAATAATTCCATAACCCCGGCAGCGCAATCCTCTACAAATAGCCATTCTCGGATGTTTTCACCTTTGCCATAAACAGGAATTTTTTCGTTATACAAAGCTTTTAAAAAAACTACCGGAATCAATTTTTCCGGATACTGAAATGGACCATAATTATTTGATGGACGTGCTGTAAGCACTGGCAGATTATATGTTCTGAAGTATGCATTGCCAAGCATATCGGCGGCTGTCTTGCTTACTGAATACGGCGAATTAGGCGATAATGGGGTAGTTTCGTAAAACTGACCAGACTCGCCCAGCTCTCCATATACTTCGTCTGTAGCAATATTGACAAATTTTTCAATTCCATACTTCTTGGCAGTATCGAGCAATACTTGAGTGCCTTTAATATTTGTATTTATAAAAGGAGATGCATCAATGATTGATCTATCCACATGGCTCTCGGCTGCCCAATGCACAATATAATCTGGCTTTTCTTGAGCAAAAATATTGTCTATAGATTCGCGATCGCATATATCAGTTTCATAAAACTTTATATCAGCTCTAATATTTTCAATTCTTTTTAGATCGCCGGCGTAAGTAATGCAATCAACAACTATAGTTTCGAAACCTTTTTCCACGCATAATTTAGCAAAATGACTTCCAATAAAGCCGCATGCACCAGTTACTAATACTTTTTTGCTCATTTACTTGCCTACCACAAAATTTCCATAATATTTTATTTTTTCCGATTGCAAAGATATGAAATAGTTTCCTGAACTTAATTCATTTATATCAATTTCTTGATTATTCCTATAATCTTTTACTTCGAAAATTTGTAAAGCTCTTTCATCATAAACCTTCAGATTATATAGATCATCTTGATTTTCGCCAATACTTATTTTTAGATAATCTTTTGCAGGTATCGGATATATTTTTATTTCGCTGCTTACTTGCTTGTCGTCTATAGATGTCACTGTGATTTTGTCTATCTGAAACAAGCTTCTTACTGAATTACCTGCATTAAACTTAGTATTCGAATCATATAGCATATCCGGGATAGATATAAATTGAACAGAATCGTTCAATACAATAACAGTATCTTTAAATTCATTAAATATCGTCTTATAAGTAAAATTGATTGGAACATTTTTGAAAAGTCCCCAATTAGCAACTTGATTTTGAGTAATAGTAAAATACATATTACCACTTCCGGGCATAGGCTCATCATCTTTAAATTCAATACTAAGTTTTGGCCATCCTTTGCCAATCACCCATTGACTAAAAAATTCGTCGAGCGAGCCTCCATTATGCTTTTCAAGTATTGATTTGAGCTGAAGATAGCTGACATTCGAATATTTATAAGTATCCAAATATTCATGTAAAGCAGCAAAAAATTTATCGTCGCCCATAATATATCTCAACATAGCAACAACTACTGCCCCTTTTCTATAAATAGTAACAGGATAATTGCTCGAAGGAGATTTTCTTGAAAAATCATATAATGGCAAAATTCCTTCAGACTTATAGTCTTTATTCAGATAATTATTAGCAAACGAACCAATACTTTCTAAATATTTTGAATAGCCAAAATTGAACTCAGCCCAAATCGCTTCGCAAAATGTTGCAAAGCTCTCATTTAACCAAGCATCTCTAAAATCATATGGCGTTACGAGATTGCCAAACCATTGATGAGATAGTTCATGTGCAATTGTAGAATTCAGACTGTCTTTTGCCGATATTGCATTTTTAATAATGCTTGCATCCAAGCAAATCATTCCTTGGTGCTCCATCGATCCTATTGGTGTATTAGCATATCCAACCTTAGAAAACGGATATTTCCCAAATTTGTCAGAATAGCATTTCACCATTTTATCTACATGTTTATATGCATATTTTGTATTATTTGTATCACTCAATTGAGTATATACAGTAATAGGAAGTTCCTCATTTCCCAGTTCCATTTTGATCATCTTCGACTTTATGAAAGTGAGCAAATATGTTGCGCAGGGGCTTGTTTCATTCCAAATATACTTCAAATCTGAGCTGGAATCCGGCATAATCCCCATACTAAGCAAACCATTGCTTGCTACAGTATAAGTAAATGGCACTATAAACTCACCATTAAAAGTAGCTTTATCAGAAGGATGATCATAACATGGCATCCAGTGGCAAGTTGTCGATACATAATTGCAATTAAAGCCAACACCATTAGCAAACAAAATATTTGATAAATAATTTACTCCACCCCATGTTCCGCCGTATTCTTGTTTCATATTTCCTTGGTAGAATACAGTAACAGTATCAATTTGATTAGTTGCATTAGTGAAATCAGTTATTTCATGATGATAATCGACATCAGCAGGCTTGCCAATAGTTGTATATTCAATTTTTTTCCCATTCAGCAAGACTGAATCAATAGTTAAGTCTCTAAGATGAAAAAAGAACTTGTCTTTTTGCGCAGGATTATTCCATTTTATAATCATACTATTGCTTGCTACAACCTTTCTTGGATTGATCGTATCATTCAAATTCATCTTCAAGTTGTAATGCAATACATCAAAATTCTGAGGAATATAATTAGTTGCTGTCGAAATCTCATTTGAATATAGTTTCATTGAGCTTAGAAGCAATAATCCGAAAATAAATCCTGCAATTTTCATTTTATTTCTCAACATTTGTTAAAATAATTATCATAAATTTAAGCAAAAAACGTATAAAAACTATTATTTAAGATTTGAAAAATAACATTGTGTTGTTTTCAAAAGTTTTTTTATATTAGGTTAAAATATGAGCAAAAGTTTGTTCGGATTTATAAACGAAATAATATCGGAGGCGTTATGAACACGGAAACAAGCACATCAGAAAGCGGGCTGCTTACATTCTATTCTTTAGAATCAGCAATGAAAGCTCCCGAAAAAGTCAACAAATTAGATCTTCATTTCAAAGATTTAAACAAATTCCCAGATGAATTATTCCAAATGCCAAACTTAGTTGAATTAGTTCTCTGGAACAACCAGATAAGCGAAATTCCTGAAACAATTTCTAAGCTGAAAAGCTTGAAAAAATTAGACCTCAGCGGCAATAAAATCAAATCTTTACCCAACTCAATCGGCGATCTCGATAATTTGACAACTTTGGTTGTGAGCTGGAACGAATTAGAATCTTTGCCTGATGCTATAGGAAACCTCAAAAATTTGATCCGACTAGGACTCAACAACAACAAACTCAAATCAATTCCTGATTCAATTGGAAATTTGAAAAACTTAGAAGAATTGGTTCTGAGCGAAAATGAATTGAAAGAGCTTCCTGATTCTATTTGTA
>CAZBNQ010000115.1:5297-8376 GCA_964493035.1 uncultured Hyphomicrobiales bacterium
ATTGAGAAAATTAAGAGTGCCAGACAATCATTTGAATCATTTGCCTCCTTTCATTTGCAACTTGACCGAGCTTTATAAACTCGAAGTGCATGAAAACAACCTTACTGAAATTCCTGCTTGCATAGGTAAACTCGAAAAATTAGAAATTTTGAGATTATATAAAAATATTCTAACTGAATTGCCTGCCGAATTTACTGAGCTCAAAAACCTTCGCAAACTTTTGCTTTACGAAAATGAATTGACTTCTATTCCTGAAAACTTCGGTAATCTCGAAAATCAGATCTGAGCTTCAATAATCTTAGTGCTATGCCTGAATCAATCTCTAAGCTAAAGAAATTGAAATCAGTATCACTAACCAAAAATGAATTCAATCTCGAAGAAAAATCAAAAATCAATTCTTTATTGAATTTCACTAAAGTAAATTGGGACTAATTCCCTTCTATAATATTAACAAAAACAGCCCGTTTTCGTTCGGGCTGTTTTTTTTATTAAGCTCTGATTATTATTGCTTTTCTTATTTCTTTTAAATTTCAATAGTATAGCTTTCAATTATTAATTTTTTTCTTGCATTTTTTATAGCCAAATATTATCTTGTTTTATGTTTGAAATATAAAATTATAAATACTTTATGAAAATTGTATTAAGTATACTACTATTAGTTATATCGGTTTACTATATTTTTACTCAAATTACACTTGCTGAAATTGTAAATTCACTCTCTAATGTCAACTTTTTTTGGATTATTATATCACTAATACCTATATTTTTATCGCATTGGATTAGAGCATATCGCTGGAAAATGTTTCTCAAACCTCAAAATGTAGATATTCCTACTTCTAAACTTTTTTCTGCTGTTATGATTGGATATTTTTTCAATGCTTTCACTATGCGTTTTGGCGAAATTATCAGACCAATGATCATTTCTAATAAAGAAAAAATTTCTCTGACTGCTACTACTGCTACAATCTTTTTAGAAAGAATTATTGATTTGATTTTTCTATTCTTGCTATTTTTATTTACAATTTATGTAAACAAAAACTTACTTGAAAAAGCGCTTACGGAAATTGATACTAGTCAAATCATCATTTTTACTTCGTTTCTTATTGTTTTCATGGTCATTATTCTTAATTTCAAGAGAATAAGTATATTTATAAAAACCAACAACCCATTAAAAACAAAAACAAGCCGATTATACAAAATAAGTTCATGGTTCAACAACAAATTACTTAGCTTTTCTGAAGGTTTCAACAGTATAAAATCACCCAAAATTTACTTCGAACTTATTCTTATTTCATTCCTTATTTGGCTTATATATGTAATACCAAATTATCTAATTATTTTGGGAATGGGATTTGATGTAAAATACAATCTAAATTTTATAGATGCTATTTGTATTCTAGTATTTTCAGGATTAGCCATAACTTTTTCACCTACTCCGGGAGCTATTGGTCTATACCATGCATTTGTAGCAAAAATTTTAATGATGCTCTATGGAATCGAGCGCTCAGATGCATTTGCATTTGCAGTAATCACACACTTCATTAATTATATCTCACAAGTAGCAATTGGTGGCTATTATTTTATGGTAGATAAAGATAGCATTGATTTGAATTCAATTAAAAATTTTATTCGTAAATCTAAGCAAGCAGCATAAAAAAATGGCTTTAATATTATTGAAATACTAAAGCCATAAAACTAAAAAATGATTCTAATTAACTTTTTCGACTCTTCTAATTTCCGGTACATCTCTAATCAATACTTTTTCAATACCGGCTCTCAAAGTCATCATATTTAAAGGACAATTAGAGCAGTTGCCGGTTAGTTTGATTTCTGCTGTCGAAGTTTCTTCTTCAAACCTAACGAATTCTACGTCGCCGCCATCAATTTGCAAGTATTTGCGAATTGAATTTAAAGAATTTATAATTCTCTGCTCTATATTTAAATTGTCGTTCATATATTACAATTCTATTTCCACTTGATTATCAAGAGCATTTAAAGTTTTACGTCTAAGCTCGCCAATCATTGCAGCAGCAGCATCTTTAATCAATTCTTTTTGCTCGGGAGCTTTGCCGCTAATTACAATTGGTTCACCGCCGTCATTGCCTTCTCTCATATCAATATTGAGAGGAATCTGAGCTAAAAGAGGAGCACCTGATTCGAGTGCAATTTGTTTGCCGCCATCTTTGCCAAAAATATAATACTTCTTGTCTGGCATATCAGGAGGCACAAAATAGCTCATATTTTCTACAATACCCAAAATATCAACATTGACTCTTCTAAACATAGCCACGCTTCTGCGTACGTCTGCAAGAGCAATTTCCTGAGGAGTAGTAACAACTACTGCTCCACTTAATGGAATTTTTTGAGTCAAAGTCAATTGAATATCTCCAGTGCCGGGAGGAAGATCGAAGACTAAAAAGTCTAATTCGCCCCATTCAATTTGCTCGAAAAGCAAAGAAAAATAGCTTGCCAACATCGGTCCGCGAACTATTGCTGCTTCGTCTCGATTTAGCACAAAGCCCATTGAAGCTACCTTTATGCCATTTTTTTCGACTGGTACTGCTACAGTAGTTCCATCAGAAAATGTCTTGGCTTCGAGTCTTGCACCACTCAAGCCAAACATTGTGGGCTGGCTCGGTCCATAGACATCAGCATCTAAGATACCAACTTTTGCCCCTTTTTCGGCCAAAGCTGCTGCCATATTAGCCGCAATCGATGATTTGCCAACTCCGCCTTTGCCTGATGCTACAGCAATTATATGCTTTACTTTTGTTAGTACTTGACGTTTAGAATTATCTATCGGATTTTCTTCTACATTTAAATCAAGATTGTAATTCAAACTAAGCTTTACTAGCTCTGCTTTTATTATTCTTTCTATATCTTCTTTAATCCATAGAATTGGACCTGGGAGACTCAATCTAATTTCTAGTTTATCTCCATTAATATTTAATGATTTTACAGCATTTAGCTCTTCGAAGCTTTTATTTAAATCAGGATCTTTGATACTTCCAATAATTCTTTTTAAATCATTATCGCTCATTATTTTTCCAAATTGCATAAAACAAAAATATAAAGACTA
>CAZBNQ010000116.1:0-8294 GCA_964493035.1 uncultured Hyphomicrobiales bacterium
TGCTGCGAATGATTCAAATGTAATCGATAAAAAAGAATTTTTTGAAGATATAAGAGATTTTCTGAAATTTCATAAAAAATTGCAAATTGAAGTTTCTATTCCAATGGACGATTCAAAGTTTAAAGTAAAGAAAATAAAAATCAAACCTACTGAAAAGAAGGGTAAAACAATTACTAAAACAATTAGTATCGACGAACAGAAAAAGGAATTGCTGGATGCGAGAATATTAGCTCTTACTAATTCATTCAAGAAATATTCAGTCAGACTTAGCGGTGTGACTTTTGTTGCCGGCAACTCCAAAACAAAAAAGGGACCTTACGAAGTAATTTTTAAAGTTGTTAAAATTGCAAACTTATAAAAAATGAGTCATGTAATAGGAATATTAGGCAAAAATGCCAAAATTTATAATAAAGCGGCTTCTGCTCTTATGCATAAGCCGTTTTTTGTCTGTAATAGTGATTTTGAACTTATAATATCAGAGCAGAATTCAAAAAATATTTTTTTCAATAAATCAGAAAAAAGAATTCTATGCTTTAGTGGTGTGCCTATCATCAGTTCCGAAAATAAATATTCAGTGATGGAATCAAGGAGTATTGATGAAATAGATAGAATTGATCATGACTTTATTAACAAATTAAATGGTCATTTCTGTGGATTTGAATATCAAGTAGGCAAAAGTATAAGGCTATTCAACGATTTATTTTCCTATAAATCTTTGTATTATTGCCTAAAAGATTCAGTACTGATATTTTCAGATAGGCTTGATTATGTTTCAAAAATTTCGGGCAATAATGAGCTTAATCATTCTAATTGTGGTTCTCTTTGGTTGTTGCAAAATAATTTTTCCCAAAATTCTCCTTTTGCAAATATTTCTAAGCTGAAACCTGCCGAGATAATTGAATTCGACTTTAAAGAATTAAAGTCCTCCAGAAAAGAATTTAATCCTAATACTAATGATCAAATTCGTCCCGATGAGGTATTAGAGCAAATTATTAAAATGCTCAGAATAACAGCCGATAGTTCGACAAAATCAATAGCACTATCAGGTGGTTTAGATTCAAGATTTTTGATGTCGATATTATTGAATTCAAAAACAGGATTTTCGGCATTTAGTTTGGGCAATTTAAGTCATCCAGATAATTATGTGGCAAAACATATTTGCAATGATTTAAATGTAGAATTTAAAAATTATGATCCTGACTATTCGTTCGATCTGGATGATCTGAAAAGGTTTGCAGGAGCAACATTTTTGACATTCCCAATTAGTGAGTATCTTCAAAAGAAATCTTATGAAAGTGTTTTTGATACTTTCGATATTATTTTTGATGGCGGAATTGCTGAAATTGCAAGACGGGGATTTTATAATAATCTCATGTTGAGATACAGATCAGGTATTAGACCAGAAGATTCAATAAATTTATTGAAAAATTTAAAATATTATCATGCTGATATATTTAGTACTGAGGTTAATTCAAGGCTTGAGTCAAGTGCAATATCTGATATTGAAAATCAACTGAAGAGTCTGCCGCAAGATTTAAGATTTGAAGACAAATTGGATTTATTGGCATTGAGAGTAAAACTACCTAATTATGCCGGCATTGAACAATCACGATTGGATGAGTATGGCATCAATATTACTCCATTTGTACAAGTAGATTTTTTGAAAATGATTTTTCAAGTGCAAATAGAGCAAAAGAAAAATGCAAAAATGTTTAAAAATGCAATTTCAAAATATGCTCCAAGCCTGAAAGAATATCCATTAGTGAAAGGGAATTTAACAATTCCATATTTACTTCCTACATTAGCTGGAAAAATTTTAGGAAAAACTAAAAAGAAGCTAAATTTAAGTTTTGATGATTCGTCAAAGCATTTGTTTGTATCTAAGATGAAAGAATATACTTACGATACGATAAACTCCGCTTGGGCAAAATCAGATAATATGATGGATAAACCAAAGGCTCAAAAGATAGCGGATGAATATTATAAAGCAATAACAAAATCGTTTTGGGAAATGGATTGGTTGTTAACTTATCTAATATTCAGGGAAAGTATAAATTTATAAAATAAAGGTATAAAAAATGGATTCCGCAAAAGATATTTGGAAATTGGTGGGTTTGAGATATAAATCTCATCCATGGCATGGAGTTTATATTGGAGATAAAGCGCCAGAAGTAGTTACTACTTTTATTGAAGTAACACCAAGCGATACTGTCAAATATGAAGTAGATAAAGAAACCGGATATTTAAAAGTGGATAGGCCTCAAAAATTTTCTAATGTGATACCTGCACTTTACGGATTTATACCTCAAACTTATTGCGCCGAATCGGTCGCTGAATTTTGCAATTCTAAGTTGGGCAGAAATGATATTGTAGGTGATGGCGATCCTTTGGATATATGTGTATTGACAGAGAAGCATATCACTCATGGAGATATATTGTTGCAAGCTGTTCCAATCGGAGGATTTCGTATGATTGACGGTGGCGAAGCGGACGATAAAATTATCGCAGTGATGAAAGGCGATGAGATATATAAACAATGGAAAGATATAAAGGACTGCCCTAGTTCAATTATTGAAAGATTAAAGCATTATTTTTTGACTTATAAAGATATGCCCGGACAGGAAGTGCCCAGATGTGAGATTACTCACACATACGGCAGAGAAGAAGCCATGGAAGTAATCGAGAGATCCAGATTGGATTATAACGCAAAATTTGGAAAATTGGAAAACAAATTGTCGATAGCAGCAATGGAAGCATTCATGTTAGGATTCAATTTAAAGAAAATGCCAATGTAAGGACAAGTTTAATATGAAACAAAAAAGCCGCCTTTTGAAGCGGCTTTTTTGCTAATAATCGAATTATTAAGTTCCTGCATTATAGTCGTTTATATAGGCTAATTGTTCAGGAGTAAGTTTATCCATTTGGATGCCCATCATTTCTAATTTAGTTTGAGCAACAAATTCATCTTGAGTTTCAGTAATATCAATTACTTCGATAGGATATTTATCGCCGGCTCTGTGTTTTTCGACCAAAGCCAAATGAGACATAAATTGATTAGCAAAAGACATATCCATAACTTCAGAAGGATGACCTTCAGCAGCAGCAAGATTGATAAGTCTGCCTTGAGCAAGAAGATAGATTTTTTTGCCATTTTTCAAAGTATATTCTTCGCAATTAGGGCGAATAGTGCGTTTACTTACAGAAACTTCTTCCAATTCAGGAATATTAATTTCTTTATCATAATGGCCTGTATTACAAATAATAGCACCATCTTTCATGTTTTCGTAGTGCCATTTGCGAATAACGTCTTTAACGCCGGTAGCAGTACAGAAAATATCGCCAACTTTAGCAGCTTCGTCCATAGTCATTAATTCATGACCTTCGAGTATACCTTTGAGAGCAGCAGTAGCTTTAACTTCAGTAACAATAGTATTAGCACCCAAGCCTTTAGCGCGTTTAGCCACACCCGAGCCGCAATGACCATGACCAGCAACAACGAAGTTTTTGCCAGCGATCAAAACAGAGGTAGCTCTGATAATTCCATCGATAGTTGATTGGCCGGTACCATACACATTATCGAAATCCCATTTTGTTTCAGCATCATTTACAGCAAAGACAGGGTAGTAAAGCTGACCGGCAGCTTGACGTGCGCGAAGACGATGAACACCGGTAGTAGTTTCTTCAGTACCGCCAATAACTTGAGTTTTGGCATAGTCTGCATATTTTTCGTGAACAGTATCGATAAGGTCGCAGCCATCATCTAAAGTAAGGTGAGGGCGAGGATCGATAGTACGTTCGATACACCAGTAGAAATCTTCGTGATTGCCATACCAAGCATATATAGAAATACCATCATCAGCCAAAGCAGCAGCAACAGCATCATGAGTGGAAAGCGGGTTGCAACCAGACCAATAAACTTCGGCGCCTGCAGCTTGGAAAGTGCGAATTAGCACAGCTGTTTCTTTTGTAACGTGCAAGCATCCAGCAATTTTATATCCTGCGAATGGTTTTGTCTTTGAATATTTTTCTCTTAAACCCATCAAAACAGGCATTCTTGATTCTGCCCAATCTATAAGAAGTTTGCCTTCTTCGGCAAGTTTGATATCTCTAACACAATATTTACCTTCAACTTCAGAAAAGTTGCCTTGTGCTTTTTTAGAAGGAATATTTGACATATTATTATCCTTATTATGCTAATTTATTTTTAAATAATTCTGCTAAGTTAGTATTTTCCCATGGGAATTCATTTCTGCCGAAGTGACCATAGGAAGCAGTAGGTCTATAAATTGGACGACGCAATTCAAATCTGTCGATAATGCCTTTAGGCGACAAATCAACATTGTTTTTGATGAATTCAGCAATCAGATGACCTGGAATAGAAGAAGTGCCATGAGTTTCTACAAAAATTGAAACAGGCTCAGCAATACCAATAGCATAAGACAATTGGATAGTACATTCGCGAGCGACTCCAGCAGCTACAATATTTTTTGCAAGATGACGAGCAGCATAGGCAGCCGATCTATCAACTTTTGTAGGATCTTTGCCAGAGAATGCACCGCCACCATGTGGAGCGCGACCGCCATAAGTATCAACGATAATCTTACGTCCAGTAAGGCCAGTATCGCCATGAGGACCACCAATTACGAACTTACCAGTGGGATTGACATAAATTTTAGTATTGGCATCTATATATTCAGCAGGAATAACTCTAGGAATCAAATTTTCTTTGATATCATTGAAAATAGTTTTGTTATCTGCATCTTCATCATGTTGAGTAGATACAACAATAGTATCAATTCTTTTAATTTCATGATTATCACCATACTCGATAGTAACTTGCGACTTAGAGTCTGGGCGGAGATATTTCATGAATTTGCCTTCTTTGCGAATATCAGCAAGTTCTTTTACAAGCTTATGAGAATAGACCAAAGTGGCAGGCATTAATTCAGGAGTTTCGCTGCAAGCATAACCGAACATCATACCTTGGTCACCGGCACCGCCCACATCAACGCCCTGAGCAATATCAGGTGATTGATGATTGATAACGTTGATAACGGCACAAGAGTCTGAATCGAAACGATAGCCAGCATGAGTATATCCGATATCTCTAATGACACCACGTACGATTTTCTGCAAATCTACATAAGTATTGGTTGTGATTTCACCACCGACGACAATCATGCCAGTTGTAGCATAACATTCGCAAGCTACTCGGCTATTTGCATCATCGGTAAGCATAGCATCAAGCACTGCATCAGAAACTTGATCGCAAATTTTATCAGGATGTCCTTCGGAAACAGACTCCGAGGTGAACAAATAGGTTTTAGTATCCATTTTCCCTCACTTTATTATAAATTCTTATTTTCTATGAATGATCGATTGTGCTGGAATTTCCAATATTAAGTCGATGGAAATGCCCATTTAATTCAGCATTATTCCCAACAATGGAGTCTACCAACATTGATTTGGTAACTTTAGCGCCATAGCTTATAATAGAGTCTTGGATAATGCTGTCGATAACTACAGCATCATCAGCCACAGAAGTATATGGACCGATGACAGAGCGTTCGATAATTGCTTTGTCTGAAACATAAGATGGCTGGATAATTACTGAGTCTTTAAACTTTCTTTCTGTTGGTTTTCTATCTAGTAGAAATCTATTTGTAGATAATAATGTTTCTGGTTTTCCGCAATCATACCAGCCTTCGACAGGGAAAGTGTTGAATTTTTCGCCCTTGTCTATCATCAATTGCAATGCGTCTGTAAGTTGGTATTCTCCACGAGTGCGGATATCATTATTTATCAGAGTTTCGAGTGATTCTTTGAGTAAACTAGGATTTGAGATATAATATAAACCTACTAAAGCTAAGTTAGAAACAGGAGTTTCAGGCTTTTCGATTAATTTTTGAATATATCCATCAGCACCATTCATAACAACACCAAACCTTCTTGGATCATCGACTTCTTTTACTCCAAGCGAGCTGATGCCAGATTTGAATGCTAATGAAAGATCAACGTCAAAAATTGTGTCGCCAAGAATAATCATTAATGGAGAACCATCAAAAGTATCCTTAGCTGTCCAAATAGCATGGCCAAGTCCTAATAATTGTTCTTGTTCTACAAAAGTAACGTCAAGCTTATATCTTTTACGAACAAATTCTTCGACAAGTTCACCCATATAACCGGTGATAATTGTAGCTTTTTCAATACCTTGTTGCTGCAACGCATCAAGAATATGTGCTAATATTGGTTTGCCTGCCACATTAAGTAATACTTTAGGCAGTGAATATGTATGTGGTCTTAATCTCGTACCTACACCGGCTACCGGTATTATTGCTCTCATATCAATTTTCTTAAATGATTGATAAATCATAATTAAATGACTACAAATTTAATCAATTTTTTTTTATTTTCCTTATTATATTTATAGAAAACAATGATAAAATTGAACCTTTTTGAAAACGTAGTTAAAGTCAATAAATTATATGCTTTAGGTTGTTAGTTTTTTGGAGTATATCGGTATAATTAATAGGATGATTGCCAAATAATACAAAAGGCTTTGCAAAATGAGTTATAGTTTCAAAATGCAAAGCCATTCTTGTATCAAAAATAATATTAATGCTTTAATATATTTTTATAGATCTTTTTTCCATCATTTGATTCAAAAATTATGAAATATTGACCAGAGGGCAGAAAATTAGTGTCAAAAGAGAATGTTTCTGAATTTATAAATGTACTAAGAATTTCTTGTCCGAGATGATTGATAATTGTCATTTGGCTAATTATTTTGTCAGAAGAAATTTGCAAGTGATCTTTGAATGGATTTGGATACAAATTGACTGTAGATGAAATATTATCAACAATATCAGCATTGAAATCAACGATTATTTCTTTGTAAATACGTTTTGTATCTTGATAATTATCATGTTGACCAATGAATATGATGTAATATGAGCCTTGGTCTGCCATATCGGGTACATTTGCATTGTATAAGGCAAATCCATCAAGATTAGTATAAACGAAGTTAGTATCGTTTTGAATAATATCTTCAATTCTGATTTTTGCATCTTTAATTGGATTACCTTTTGCATCTTTGAGAGTAATACCAAATCTATATTCAGCGCTGCGGTTTATATGTTCAGGAGTATTCATAATTACAGTCATAAACATGTTTTCGCGAGTATCATGAATAACTTTGATTGGCACTCGAAAAGTATCTTGAGCGGGGTAGTCTGATTTGGAAGCAAGAATTTTAATTTGATAAGTACCATTCATAGTATTAGCTGGAATAGTAAGTTTATAAGCAGCGTAGCCTGAAGAATCAATATCAAACGTTTCTTTAGTCTTATCGAAAGGATTGATAATTTCGAGTTTAGCACCATCAAGTGATTTAAAAGCTTCGTTTAAAACAGAAATATCATATTTCACACTCTTGTTCCAATCTAGAGCCACAGTATCTTTAGGGAAGCAATCAACAATAATTTTTTTCTTTTCCATAGAGTAGTCTGTATAATAAACTCCACTATCTGTTGCGATCACAGTAATTCCGCCAATACGATCAATAGAATTAATAGTCAAATTAATAGCACCGATTTTGGACCAAGAATTTCCAAAATCTAAACTTCGATAAATTCCATTATTATAATTTGAACCGGCTAGAATCTTGCCAGTACCAATAATTTTAAGAGTAGAGAAGCTTTTAAGTTCCAAATCTGAAGGCATATTTTGACTAATGTTTTTCCAAGCATTAGATTCTAACACAAAGATACCTCCACTACTCGCTAAGAATAAGGAGCCGAAGCCTTCTGCAAATGAGAAATAATCAATTTGGCGGAGACCTAATTCCGACCAATTTTTGCCATTATCTGTAGATTGGAACACACCTGTATTTTGAGTTGCAGCATAAATTGTGTTAGATTTGGATTGAATAACAGAGATTACATCTTTATCCGAAAGGCCTATCGAAGCCCAATTAGCAGCTTTATCTTTACTAACATAAACATTACCTTCGAACCAACCGCAAGCCAAAAGGTCAGCATTTTGATTTAATCTAAGGTCAAGCAATCTTTTGTTAGATATTCCATTATTGGCTTCAGTCCATGCTTCAGCATTGTTTTCAAGCTTAAATACTCCATTTCCATTATAAGAAATAAAAATATTACCTTTGTCATCGCAAACAATTTTGTTAGGATATTTACTTTTAAGATTGAAAGTAATATTTTTCCAAGTTTTCATAGAATCGCTGCTTGAGAAAATACCTTTTCCATAGATAATGCAATAAACAGTGTTGTTGG
>CAZBNQ010000117.1:0-8260 GCA_964493035.1 uncultured Hyphomicrobiales bacterium
AGCATTCCGTTGTTTTTTATTATATTTGCATATATTATTAATAATAATTATCATTAAAATGAAAGAACCTGCAAAAATAAAGCATGTTGAATATAGAAATCGTGCTAAACAAGATTTGTACGTTATTTCAATATTAATTGCACTAATTCTGCTTGTTAGCTTAAATTTCCGCTCTTATGCATGGATAACAAGCTGGCTGGATTATTTCGACTTGTCACTGCTCAAAGAAGTATATTTCACTTTGTCAGTTTCCGCAATTCTTTTTGCTATATTCGCTTATCGAAGAATGCAAGAATTAATCCAAGAAATGAATCAAAAAGAATCTCTCGAAGAAGATTATAAAAACTATCGAAGCCAACTTCATAAAATCTTAGAATCATTAGATGATGAAGTTTTCCAAACTGATGCCAATTTTAGAGTTACTTGGGCTAATGAGTCTGTACTTAAAATTTATGAAAACGTGATAGGGCAGCCTGCCGAATTTATTATTCATTCTTTTGATGAGCAACCGACTCAGGACAACTACCTGCGCAAAGCCTTCGAAAATGCTCAAGTAGTAAAACAAATTAAGTATTATCCCGCTTCAGAAACTAACAAAAAAGACTTATATCTTGAGCATACCGGTATCCCTTTGAAAGACAAAAAAGGACATATCACCGGTATGTTGTCTGTTTCGAGAGATATAACACAAAAAATGCAAGTCGAAGAATCTCAAAGCAGATTGGCTTCCTTCATCGAATCTTCAGACGATGCTATATTTGTTGTTTCCATCGATGGAAGTATTCATAGCTGGAATAGTAGTGCCGAAAAGATTTTCGGATATTCTACAAAAGAAGTTGTCGGCCAACCAATCACTATTCTCGATCATATTATCGACTTCGAAACTCTTGCTCGAATTCCACATCTCAAAGAAGGCAATCTCGAAGGCGGGCAAATTCATCATGTAGATAAAGTTCTCGTCAATAATGGTGATAAAACTATCTATGTTTCTCTCACTGTCTATCCTTTTGTCGACGAAAAAGGTAAAGTGCTGGGTTTATCAACTATCGCACGTGATATCACCTCTTCAATAGCTGCAGAAGAAGCTCTTAGAGAGTCCGAAAGCCGTTTCCGTCAGTTAGCCGATACCATTCAGGATGCCTTTTGGTTGGTAGATTGGCGCACTAAAAAAATTCTATTCCTTAGTCCGGCTTATGAAAAAATTTGGGGTATGACACCTAACTCTAATCTATTCGATATAAATGAATGGACTAAAAATGTTCATCCCGACGATAAAGATAAATTAATCAACGCTACAAATAATATTGTCGAAAACAAAGGTATGGTCGAAGAATTTCGAGTCATTGATGCTGATGGCTCTATTCGCTGGATTAGAGACCGTGCTTTTATTGTCAAAGACGACAAGCAAAACGTTTATAGAATTGCCGGTATTGCTCAAGACATTACGTCTAGCAAACTTGCAGAACAAGCTTTGAGAGAGTCTGAGCTTAGATTTAAAGAGCTTTTCCAAAATATGAGTTCTGGTGTAACTGTATATGATGTCTTAAATGATGGAGAAGATTTTAGAATAAAGGACTTTAATAAAGCAGGCGAAATAATTGATAAAATTGATAAAAAATCATTGATAGGTAAAAAATTATCTGAAATGATTGATTACGACGAAAATAAGTTATATTATAACTCAATAAAAAAAGTATGGCAAACCGGCCAGCCCGAAAGCTTTTTATTTACTCTTCAACGCAAAGGCATTATTATCGGTTGGAGACAAAATTATATCTACAAACTTCCTTCCGGCGAAGTGGTCTCCATTTTTGATGATGTTACCGACAAACGTAATCAAGAAGAAGCTTTGCGCGAAAGTGAAGAAAGATATCGTTCATTTGTTCAAAACTTCAAAGGTATTGCTTTCCGCTGGTCTAATGATAATATTCCTATTTTTATGCACGGTTCGGTCGAAATTATTACTGGCTGGTCTGAAGATCAATTTATTAAAGGTGAAATCAATTGGAACGATATTGTCTATAAAGACGATAGAAAACGAGTGGATGAGCATAATGAAAAAATTAATTTGATTCCTCACTACGAAGCCGAATTCGAATATAGAATTGTTCGCAAAGACGGTAGCCTGCGTTGGGTAAACCAAAGCTTGCAAAACATCTGCGATAAAACTAATAAAATAGTCTATATTCAAGCTACTTTATATGATATTACACAACGAAAATTTGCCGAAGAAGAGCTTTTGCGCTCTCGTCAGCAATTGCGTAATTTGGCTCTCCACTTAGACTCAGTGCGCGAAGAAGAACGTAAGCAAATTGCTTTCGAAATTCATGACGAACTTGGATATGCTCTTACTGCTGTCAAGTTGGATTTGACTTGGCTTGTCAAAAAAATTGACTTAAGCAAAGATAATCTCGACGTTCGTACTAAAGAAATGTCTGACTTAATTGAAACAACAATCCAAAAAGTAAGAACAATATCCTCGCAATTGCGCCCATCAATTCTCGATCATTTCGGGTTGGCTGCTGCTATCGATTGGCAAGCAAAAGAATTTCAACGACGCACTGCCGTCAGAACTAGGGTTACTATTATTCCAAAAGATGTAACTGTCGATAATACGCTGATTACACCTTTGTTCAGAATTTTCCAAGAAGCTTTGACTAATATTGCTCGTTATGCTAAAGCATCAAGAGTCGATGTTTTCTTTGAAAAATCAGATAAATTTATTACTTTGATTGTTCGTGATAATGGTATCGGTATATCCGAAGAAAAAATTAATGACCAAAACTCGTTCGGCTTGCTCGGAATTAGAGAAAAAGCTAAATCGATTGGCGGTGAAGTTATTATTAAACGTAGAGAAGAAGAAGAAGAAACCGGCACTTTGGTTGAGCTTAAAGTGCCTGTAAAATAGAGGAGTTATTTATGATAAATATTATGATTGTCGATGACCATGCCGTTGTGAGAAAAGGGCTAAAACAAATTATTGAAGAGATTCCCGGATTTACTGTTGCAGATGAAGCCTCTTCGGGTAATGAACTGCTCGAAAAAGTTAAGAAAAATCGATATGATGTTGTCATCCTCGATATTTCAATGCCCGGCAAAGATGGACTTGATACTCTTAAAGAACTTAAAGGTATAGCCCCCGATCTTCCTGTGCTTGTTTTCACTATTTATCCTGAAGAACAATATGCTGTGCGATTGCTCAAAGCAGGTGCCTCTGGTTATCTCAACAAAGAATGCGGTCCGGACGAACTTACTAAAGCTATCGAAAGAGTTACTAAAGGCAGGAAATATGTTTCTCCTTATTTAGCTGAAGTTTTGGCAAACAACTTGGATGCCGGGGGCGAGCAACCCCTCCACGAAACTCTTTCCGATCGTGAATTTCAAGTGATGTGCATGATTGCTTCCGGAAAAACTCCTACTCAAATAGCTGCCGAGTTGTCTCTAAGCATCAATACAATAAGCACTTATCGCATTCGTATTTTAGAAAAAATGAAAATGAAATCGAACGCAGAAGTTACTCATTATGCTATTAAAAATCGCTTAGTCGATTAATCATACTTTTCGGCATTGTATTTGCTCTTATTATTTTTTTGGGAGATATTTAAAATGGATCAAATGGATAATTTCGGTCGAATGACCTCTTATTTAGACGAGCAGGCTCATGCAAAAGCTATGCAGACTTTCCTTGCAAAAACTTATGCTTGGATGTTTCTAGGGCTTGTTATTACCGCTGCTTTTGCTTTTTTCTTTCTTAGTTCAGATTTTATATTTGAATTTTATTCAAACAGAATGTATTTTTTTGTTGTTCTCTTTGCTCAATTGGGTCTTGTGTTTTATCTTAGTAGCCAAATTGAGAGAATGAGTTATATTACCGCTATCATATCTTTTTTAGTTTATGCAGCTCTCTCGGGCATCACTTTTTCGTCAATTCTTTTGATTTATACCGGAGAAAGCGTATTAGAAACTCTTATTATAACTTCTTTTATGTTTGCTGCTATGAGTGGATTTGGATTTGTTACTAAAAAAGATCTAAATGCTATTGGCAGATTTTTGATGATGGGACTCTTTGGGCTTATTGCTTTGATTGTTTTAAACATTTTTGTTGATTTATCATCGCTTAATTTCTTGATTTCTTGCGTTGGTATTATTGTTTTTGCCGGTCTTACAGCCTATGATACCCAAAAAATTAAAGAAATGTATACCCTCCAATTCGAAAGTCAAGAGCTCGCTAAAAAAGGCGCTATCTATGGTGCATTAACTCTTTATCTCGACTTTGTTAACTTATTCTTAATGCTTATCAGATTAACCGGTAGAAGGAATTGATCTATTTATGACGGATATAACAGCATTATTCGCTCTCGAAGCTGAACAGCTTTTTCTTGAAGGAAAATTCGATCAAGCTATTGAATTATGCAGAAATGGTCTTAAAATTTATCCTGACTATCCCGCTGCATATTCAATATTAACTAGGTCTTTTCTTAAACTTGGGGATATTGCTTCTGCTGAAGCTATTTTAGCTGAAGGTTTGTTGCTCTTCCCTAAAGCAGTTTCTTTGATTGAAATGAAAGAAGCTTTTAAAGCAGGTAGCGAAGTTGCTTATACTCCACCCAGTTACTTAAACAAAACTTCAACATTAGCAGATAAATCTGATGATCTATCTGCTAATATATCTACTAGCTCTGATGCAGTTGAAAATATTGATGATGACTTTTCTGAAGATGATATCGATGCTCTATTTGCTGCTCAAGCTATTGAGAATCAACAAGATTCTGTTGAAGTCAATGAATTAAATATTGAACCTGATGATGATAATATTGATTTCGACGCTCTGCTTAAACAAGAACAAGAAGAAATTTTAACTGCTCAAAATGATGACGATAGCCAAGACTTTTCTGAAGATGATATCGATGCTCTATTTGCTGCTCAAGCTATTGAGAATCAACAAGATTCTGTTGAAGTCAATGAATTAAATATTGAACCTGATGATGATAATATTGATTTCGACGCTCTGCTTAAACAAGAACAAGAAGAGATTTTAACTGCTCAAAATGATGACGATAGCCAAGAGTTTTCTAAAGATGATATCGATGCTCTATTTGCTGCTCAAGCTATTGAGAATAAACAAGATTCTGTTGAAGTCAATGAATTAAATATTGAACCTGATGATGATAATATTGATTTCGACGCTCTGCTTAAACAAGAACAAGAAGAGATTTTAACTGCTCAAAATGATGAAACTAAATCGATTCAGTCTGATGCAAATTATTCTGAATTGAATATAGAAGAAGAATTTGAACTAATAATTGATGATAATATTCAAACAGAATCTTTAGTTGCAGGATTTTGGAAAAAGCTCAAAACCGGCGATAGAGGACTATTTTACAACTATTCCGCTGATAATATTGAACTAATTCCAGGTTTATATGATTTTATAAATTCTGATATTTTATCTGATAGAATTAACATGAATAATTCAATCAGTTCATTATCAACAATTAGTGCACCTCTGCCAGAAATTTTACTTAGCAAAGACGCACCTGAAGATACATTTTCGCTTTTGGCAAAGAAAATCGAAAACGTAAAAATTGCACCTGTAAGAGAATATCAGGATTTCGAGCCAGAAGAAGAGTTCCAAGAGCAAGTACCCGAAAACAAAGTTTTTACTGAAACTATTGCAAATATTATGGCTATGCAGGGTAAATTTTGGGAAGCAGCAAAAGTATATAGACAATTAGCAGAATCAAATCCCGAAAAGGCCGAGTTTATGTTAGAAAAAGCAAATGAAATGGAGTTGAAAGCTCAGATTCAATCCTAATAGTCCCATGGCAAAGTTTGTTGCTGTGGCAGATGCAATCCTGCTTTTACTTCAAGCAATTCAGACCATTTAGTAGTGTAATGTGGTGATTTTATTTCACGTTTCATTTTCCATGCCTTTTTGGTTCCTGCAGCAGCATAGAATATTGTCTCAGATCCAAATTCCATATTAATTTTATCTAGAGTTTTCATCAATCTGTCTAACTTTGATCTATCACTTTTATCAAATAATGTCATTTGAGTATTGCTTTGAGGCACAAATCCGGAAAGCATAACACCAACTTTTTGATACAGATAACCATCTTTATAAATTTGTTCTAATCCTTTTAATGCATAAAAAAGCAACTCATGAGTAACATCTGTCGGGAATGGCAGTGTAGCCTGTACACCATTATGATATTGTGCAGTATCTTTAAAAGGATTAGTTCTGAGAAAAACACTAATGAATTTAGCAGCAGATTTTTGTTTTCTCAATTTTTCAGCAGCACGAGAAACAAAAGTAGTCATAGCTTCTCTCAAAAACTCAACCGACTCGACCGATCTTCCGAAGCTCCTCGAGCACACAATTGCTTTCTTGTCTGGAGGCAAATGCTCCATAGGTATGCATGGAGTACCGCGCAATTCAAGAATAGTTCGGCTACCCATCACAGTCATATTCTTTCTAATCCACTTTTCATTAGCCTCGGATAGGTCTAAAGCAGTATAGATACCCTTAGATCTGAGTAGTTTTGTATATTGCCTGCCTACTCCCCAAATATCTTCGACGTCGGTAGCTTTCAAAAATGGTGTATTATCATCGTAATCATATAAATTCAAAACACCTTGATATTCAGGATTTTTCTTAGCAAGTCTATTGGCAAGCTTTGCTAAAGTCTTAGTCGAAGCTATGCCAATAGAAACTGGAATGCCAGTCCATTGCTTTATTTTCCGCCTCAACTCTTTGCAATATTCTGTGAGATTTTCTCTTTCAAATCCTTCAAAACTCAAAAAAGCTTCATCGATTGAGTATATTTCTACCTTGGGAACAAAATATTCTAAAGCAGACATAACTCTTCGCGACATATCACCATAGAGAGTATAGTTGGACGAGAATGCTTTTACACCATAATTATCGATCAAATGCTGCACCTTAAATAATGGGTCTCCCATTTTTATACCTAAAGCTTTAGCCTCATTAGATCGAGCGATTATTATCCCGTCGTTATTAGATAATACAACAATAGGAACTGACTCTAGCTTAGGATCGAACACCCTTTCGCATGATGCATAAAAATTATTGCAATCCAATATTGCAATAGGTTTCCTTATTTTTGTATTATTCTCCATTTGTCAAAATTAAGAAAAATATCACTATTATTTTGTGACTTTATAAATCGCAACTATGGACTTTAGCAGTTTTGATTTTAATTTTTTAAATAGTAATTTTTGTTCATTACCATTTAATTATAATATAATTATACTATTTATTCAAAATAAATTTACCTGAAACATTATCTGTCCCGGTTATTCTAAAAAAATATATACCATTATTATAATTAGAGAAATCCAAACTTATACTATTTTTTCCTTTTTCATAATATTTGTTTCTTTCATAAAATTTTATATTTCCTAATAAATCATAAATTTCAATATTCAACAAACCATTTTCGGAGATATTGAAAAAAAGTTTTGATTGATCAGAAATAAAATAATATGATAAATCTTGTTTGATTTCATTTCCAACATTATTAGTATATGGGAAATGAATTGTTACTCTTGTCAAGTCAAATGCTTTATCACCAAGCCTACTAACTACATAATAATTAGAATCTGATTCTGAAACAAAAAATGGATAGTAATCTTTTCCTTGAATATTAAACCACAATTCTCCTTCAAGTGACTCAAATTGATCAACTCTAAAATACCAACTCCTTCGCCCATTTAAGACACCATTAGATAAATTTATTTTATCCCCAAAATAAACACAAGTTCTTTTGGTTGGATTAAATACAAATCGATAATAATAATTAATCATATCTAGATTAAAATACTTCAGTGTATCAATTTTGTCATACAAAATTTTAATTTTTAACAGTTTTGGGTTTGCATAATCATTATTCAAGAATTGATTACATTGGATAATATACCCATCGTCATAAGAATTATTTAAACATATTTGATTATATGGAATTTGAGCATTATTTATTAATCTATTTTGCTCATTTAATATTGAATCAAATTGAATAAATATGAATTTAGACATCATTGTATCAATATTGCTAAGGCTTAGCACAGCAAGTTCTCCTTTCCTGTTTATTGATATAGAATGAACTTCTAATGCTAATGAATCAATAAAGATCTCACGATAAGCCTGCTCAACACCACTTATTGTAAATTTTCGCAAAGCTAATCCTTTTTTTCCACTCTTTATAATATTATAAACTGAAATAAATGTTGTATCATCATA
>CAZBNQ010000118.1:0-8253 GCA_964493035.1 uncultured Hyphomicrobiales bacterium
TTATTCATCTGAGATATTTCGCTCACATCATTAACAGGAAAATTTGTTTTAGTCCAATTTTCACCTTTATCATTAGAAACATAAAGTCCAATCCCATCCACAGCGCCATACAGCTTGTCAGAATAGGACAAAATTCTGGAAGAATTAAATTTATTCATTCCATTAGACAAAAACTTGACATCATTTAAATCACTTAAATTAATTACAGCAGGTCCGGGTCCCCACACCGCAGCAAATAATTTACCATTATAATAAGTCAAAGCATTGACAGTATAATTTTTTAATTTTTCTACATACTTCCATTTGTCTTCATAAATGCCTTTATATAGAAGTCCAATTTCAGAAGCAACATAAATTGTAGTATCAACAACCTTAAAATCCTTAATACCTTTAATTTTATAGCTGTCGTTCTGCATCATCCACATTGTACCGAAATTTGTCGTATAATAAATTCCAAAATCACTAAGGCAATAAATACTTTGATCCACTTTTTGAATTTTTCTAATCATAAAATCGAAAGCATTTTCCATAAACTTCCAAGAATCGCCATTATTAATAGAATAAGCAATGCCTGAATCATACGAACTTATAATAATAGTATCAGCCGAAATTTCGATATCATTAACATTTATGTAAGAGATTTGTTCATCAAACAAATCAAGATTTTTGCCATTATCAGTAATCCTATACAAACCCGCTTTAGTACCAACAATTAAATTGCCATGCTTATCAAATTCAAAAACATTATTTTCAAGATTAGAGTAAACTTTAGGAAAACTTTCTAAGTTATCGGTTGAGTAATAGACATTAGAGCCGGCAACAAACAAAGTATCGCCTTTTCTTAAAGCATAGTCAATAGGACTAATATTCTTGGACAAGCTAATATTTGCCCATGAATTACCAAGATCGGTACTTTTATACAAATAATAAGAAGAAGCTAAAAAGATTTGATCATCAATATAAACTTTATTTATATAATCGCCGCTAATACCATTATTTATCTCTTTCCATTGCGCATTAGCAAAGGAAGCAACAAACAACAAAAGAATGCAGACAGACGTTTTCATAACAAACCCTTAAGAAACAAAAGAAAGCCAAATATAATAATAAATATTAACAGATAAAACAATAATAGTTACAGAATCAAATAAATATTTATTCTAAAACTAAATTTTAAATTTATTTTAAATCAATTAATTTCACTAAATTTGTATTTCGTAAAAAAGTGAATTTAATAACGAAATTGATAGAAAATAATGGCGTTATTCAGATTTTTTTCAAATGACGTAGCAATTGATCTCGGCACTGCCAACACTCTAATATGGGTTAAAGGCAAGGGAGTTGTATTAAACGAACCTACAATAGTAGCATTCGACAGATCCAACAAGCACATTATTGCGATTGGTCATGATGCCCAAGCAATGCTTGGCAAAACACATAAAGACATAAAAATTATTCGCCCGTTGAGAGACGGTGCAATTGCAGATTTCGAAATTGCCGAAGGTATGCTTCGTGCTTTTATACGCAAAGTATCAATGACTTGGCAGCCTGCTCGCCGAGTTGTCGTTTGCGTTCCTTCAGGCATCACAGAAGTCGAAAAACGTGCTGTTCGCGATAGTTGCGAGCATGCTGGCGCTAAAGAAGTTCATCTTATTGCCGAACCTATGGCTTCTGCTATTGGTATCGGTCTTAATGTGCACGAACCTATTGGCAATATGATTGTCGATATCGGTGGCGGTACTACCGAAATTGCTGTTATTGCCCTTTCTGGTATCGTTTCCAGCGAATCTATTCGCATTGCAGGCGACGAAATGACTAACTCTATTGTTCAGTATTTCCGCCGCAACCACAATATTCTTATTGGCGATAGAACTGCTGAAATGATTAAATGCTCTGTCGGCTCTGCTTTCCCTATGAAAGAAGAAATTCAAATAGAAGTTAAAGGACGTGACTTGGTTTCGGGTATTCCTAAAATGATTGAAGTTAGTTCTTCTGATATTCGTAGTGCTCTTTCTGAAGCTGTTATAGAAATTGTTAATGCTGTGCTTAGATTATTAGAAATCACTCCTCCTGAATTGGCTGCCGATATCTACGATAGAGGTATTATGCTTTCGGGCGGTGGTGCTCTTCTCAAAGGTCTTGACGAAAGATTGCGCAGAGAAACCAAACTTCCTGTTCATGTTGCCGAAGATCCTCTCACTTCTGTGGTTAGAGGCACTGGCAAGGTTCTCGAAAATCTTAATGATTATAGATCTGTACTTATCAAAAGTACTCGTTACTAATTTTTTGGCTCTCGGTTTTTGTATTCAGGCAAAAGAGGATTTTTTAATTACGGACCGGTGCTGTGCAAAGATTTATTAATATTATAGTACGTTACAAAGAAATTATTACTCTCGTTTCTTTAGTAGTAATTAGCCTTTCGCTCATTTCTATGGGAGATATCTCGCAAATGGGCGGTTTTCGTACTATTATTATTGGTTCGACCGGCTGGCTGCAAGAAGCCTTCGCCTGGATTCCTAACCCCGCTGCTATCCGTAGCGAAAACCAAGCTCTTAGAGATCTCAATCGCCAGCTTTCTGCTGAAGTTATTAAAATGCGCAAGTCTTTGATCGAAAATCAAAGACTTAAAAATATGCTCAAACTCAAAGATACTAACCAATTAGAGCTTGTTTCTGCTGATGTTATTGGAAAAAACTCTATTCAAATGCGAAATTATATTACTTTGAACAAAGGTAAATCTGCCGGTATTCACGAAGGTATGTCTGTGCGTACTGATGCCGGATTGGTTGGAACTATCATCGGGGTAAGCTCTAATTACTCCTTTGTCGAACTATTGGACAATCGTAATGTTAAAATTTCTGCTAAAATTTTAAGAACTCAAATTGATGGTATTATTGGCTGGGAAGGTGGCGAATATCTCATTCTCCAAAATATTCCCACTTCTTTCGATGTTAAATCTGGCGATGTGGTTATTACTTCCAACTATAGCAATAAATATCCACAAGATGTTCCTGTTGGAAAAATTTTAAGAGTTGAAAAAGATCCGGGATCATTGTTTCATAAAATTATTATCGAGCCTTTCGCTCAGTTTAATTCCTTGGAACAAGTTTTTATTATCAAATATATACCTGATCCCGAAAGATTAAAACTTATCGAGTCTATTGAAGAACGATTAATGGAAAGAAAGAAAAGTCGTTGATATGAAATTAATTACAGAACAAAATCCTTTCAAATCATTTCCTGTCAGATATATTTTCTATCTGATTGCTGCTATGTTTATTTCTGTTATCGATATTCTTGCTCTGGATTTAATTCAAATCGGAGGGATTACTCCAGATTTGCTTTTAGTTCTTGTTATCTATATTACTTTAGCCGAAAGCCAATTTATTGGCTTATTCGCTGGTTTTGCTATAGGCTTATTTTTTGATTTGGTTTCAGCCAATAATCTTGCTACAAATGCTCTTGCAAAAACTATTGCTGCTTATATTGCTGGCTTCTTTTTTAAACCAACAAGCGTAAAGCAAAATCTCCAGACTTTCCGTTTTGTCCTTATTGTGCTTTTATCCTCTTTCGTTCATAATATTATATATTATTTCTTCTATATCAAATCTAGCCCTCTCGACTTCTGGTCTTTCTTCCTGAAGTTCGGCGTGGCAGCTTCTTTCTATACTGCTGTTATAAGCGTGTTCCCTGTTTTGGTTCGTATTCCCGGCAGACAAATTAATATAGACTAATCATGTTTGCAGATTTAAACATATTCGTTTACTGTTTTGTAATTATGATTTTTGCCGGAATTGTGCAGGGTGCTACCGGATTTGGGTTTTCCTTGTTTATGCTACCTTTGATGTCGATTTTTATTCCTATCAAAGAATTAATCCCTATTTCTGTATTATGCAGCATTCCTATCAATTTATTAGTACTTCTTGATGCTAAAAAAGAAATCAGACTCAAAGAAATCAGCTTAATGATTCTTTTTGGTATTCTCACTATACCGATCGGCGTTTATTTGCTCAAAGTGATTGATAAGAATACACTTATGGCAGTTATTGGAGCTGTAGTCGTGATTACTGCCTTGGCAAGGCTCTATGGAATTAAAGCAAAAATTAAAAATTACAAATTTTCTTTGGCTCTTACTGGTGCTTTGAGTGGTATTCTTAATGGCAGCGTCAGCCTTAGCGGACCGCCTATTATCTTATTATTCAACAACCAGTCCGAATCAAAAGACTCTATGCGTGGCAACTTCTCGGTTTATGCAGTTATTACAAATTTTTTTGTTGTTGCAAGCATGATACAGCAATCAGTAATGGATTCTTCAGACTTTTTTAATTCATTCCTTCTCTATCCGGCAGTCGTTGTTGGTGTTTTTCTTGGTATTGCGTTCAGCAAAAAAATAAGCGAAAAGCACTTCAATCTAATTACTCTTTACCTGCTTTGCATAGTTGGATTATGGTCAATTATTAAAGCTATTTTCAACTAATCAGATTATCTACTGCTTTGTCCGAAATATCCTACTTTACGAAGTTTCACATCATGCAAAAATTGGATCAATTCTGCAGAAAACAGCAAAATAAATGAAGAGTAATAAATCCAGATAGCAACTGAAACAAGCACTGCATAAGTACCATAAAACTTACCATAATTACTAATGCTTCCTATATACCAAGCAAATAAATGCCGAGACAACTCGATCAAAATAACGCATATTATTGTGCTATTTACAGTTACAAATCTTGGAAGTCTTTTTGCCGGCACAAATCTATAAATAAAATAAAACATTACAAATGATGAAATCATTGTAAAAGCAATTAAAGCAATTTGAGCCAAAAATCCATGAAGAAATGTGGGCGTGAAGCTCGTTACAAATGAAATTACAAATGTCAATAAAGGCACTGCATACGAATATAATAAAATTAAAAAAGTAAAAACAACCGTCAACAATATATCTTTAAGTCTATAAAATACAAATATTTTCTGAGTATTAACTTGAAATATTGCATTTAGTCCCGAGCGCAGTGTACTTATCAAAGTAGAAGATACCCAAAGCAATGAAGCCAAACCGATCCATCCTGCTATAGAGCTATGATCAATAATATTTCGAAGTTCAACTGTTATTTTAGGTACTAACTCAAGAGTTTTCGAATTTGGTGGCAAAAATTCTGTCAGAATTTTTTCTAATTCCAAAGCCAAACTTTCGCCGTTATAAAACAAATCTACCAAATAAATTGCTACCAAAAACATTGGGATAAGATATAACAAAATATTGAATGCAATTCCTGATGATATTAAAAACAAGTGGTGCTTGTCGATTCTATCGTTAAGCTCTAATATTCTTTTATAAATCCAATATATTTTACTATCCCTTGCGGGATAATACTTTTTCAAAAAACTAAACATTTTGTGAATCACTCTATTTGATAATCTTGAAATTATAACTTGTTTAAATAATAACCAAAATATTTATTATTTTTCGAAAAATTTTGTATTGGCATAGTTTTATAAATATATTGTATTTTTGTATGTTACTTATCGTACATAAAGTGCGAAATTATAAATTTTGAATTTGAATTTGATTGATGAAACTAAATTTTGATATATTAAAAAAAACACCTAAGTTAGAGAAAAATCATGAGTTTGGGCACTCGCCCGAACAAGATCTGGAATATTTACTCGAAGAGTGCCGGGTGTTTCTCCCAAAAGTAAATGAAGAACTTATTAAAAAAGCTTTTAATTATTGCGTTACTGCTCATAAAAATAAGCTTCGCAAATCAGGAGAACCATTCTATACTCATCCACTTGCGGTTGCTCGTATTGTGATTCACGAGATTCCTCTCGATGATATTTCTGTCGCTTCTGCATTGCTACACAACGTAACAGACGAAACTGATGTCTATACAATTCAAGACATTAAAGAAGAGTTTGGTCCGGTGATTGCACAGATAGTAGAAGGTGTTACCAAAATCAAATATGTTGAAAGCCAGCACATCAATAGTTCCGATCAAATGGAAAATTATCGAAGGCTGCTTCTTGCATTATTCAAAGATGTAAGAATTATCCTGATTAAGCTCGCAGATAGAACTCATAATATGCGTACGCTCGACCATCTTACGCTTGATAGTCAAAAACGTGCTGCTAACGAAACTCTCGAAGTTTATGCTCCATTTGCAAATAGATTCGGACTTAGAAATATCAAGTGGGAACTCGAAGACCTCGCTTTCAAATTTCTAAATCGTGAAATTTATGATCAGATAAGGCAAAAATTAAATCTTACTCGCGAAGAAAGAGAAGATTACATTCGTAACTTTATCTCTCCTATTGTTGAGGCTTTGGGCAAAGATGAACTATTCAAAAAGCTAAGAATAAAATACGAAATTGGCGGAAGACCAAAACATATTTATTCTATCTATAATAAAACTATTCTAAGAGATAAACCAATTGAAGAATTATATGATTTATTTGCAGTAAGAGTAATTCTCGATACCGACGATAAAAACATGTGTTTCTATGTGTATGGTATAATCGCTGGTATATATCCTCCTGTGCCGGAAACTTTTAAAGATTATATTTCTAGCCCTAAAAAGAATGGATATCGCTCGATTCATACTGCTTTAATTGGTAATGATCAAAAACCTGTCGAAGTGCAAATTAGAACTCGCGAAATGCACGACGTTTCCGAACAAGGCGTTGCGGCGCACTTCAAATACAAAAGCGGCAAAGTTGGCAATCAATCTATTATGGATGATCAAAATATCCAGAGCTGGATGGATGTAGTGAGAGAAATTTTCGAAAATGCCGGTAGCGACTACACTCCCGAATTGCTTGATGCTGTCAGGAAAAATCTTTTCCAAGACGAAATCTATGTGTTTACTCCTGCAAATGAATTTAAAAAATTACCAAAAGATTCTACTCCACTCGATTTTGCCTATGAAATTCATTCTGAAATAGGTAGCCACTGTATTGGTGCCAAAATCAATGGTAAAGTTGTACCTTTAAATTATAAATTACAAAATGGCGACCAAGTAGAAATCTTGACTTCCAAAAACCAAGTTCCTGGCAAAGAATGGCTTAACTACGTTGTTACAAGCAAAGCCAGCCAAGCAATTCAAAAATATTTAAAAGATGAAGAAAAAAGACTTGAGATTGAAGGCAAAGAACTATGGAAAAAAAGTATTGCCGAGCATGGAATCAACTTAGATAATGAAGATTTTAATAACCTTCTTAAATCATTAAAATTCAACAATAAATCTGAATTTTATTTAGCATTAGGCTCTTCCAAATTAAGTCTGAACAAAGTAATGGAGTTTATACGCTACAAGCTGAAAGGTGGAATAAGAAAGCAAAATGATTCCGGTCAAATGCAAATCAATTCGGGATCAAAATCAAGCGAAATTCGACCAAAAATGAAATATCAAAAATCAACAAATGATAATATAGAAATGGCAAAATGCTGCAATCCTTTGCCCGGCGATGATATTGTGCTTCAAAAAGTTGATAAACACCAATTCTTATTGCATCGTTCAGAATGCGATGCTATTAAAAAAGTAATTAGAACCCATAGCGAAGATTTATTTAGTATGAACTGGGACGCTATTGAGCAAGACCAATTCTTTGTGGAAGTTAAAATCATTGGCGAAGATAGAGAATTTATGCTTCAAGATATTACTCGAACTCTCATCAATCATGGTTTTACTAATCTATATGGTGTGAAATTCGAATCGAAAGACTCACTTTTCGAAGGTTATATCACTATTAAAGTTGCTAACAACAGCATGCTCCAAGAATTATTCGACCAATTGATCGAAATTCCTGGAGTTAAAAGTATTGAACGAAACTCATAATTATATATAATCCTTATAAACGGGAAAATTTATGAAGAAATATTTAGCTTTATTGTTTTTGATAAGTTTTATTTGTTGGATTTCTTGTGCTAATAATGACAGCCAAAATCAAGCTAATACACTACAAGCTGATACAACTAAACCAGAACCAATTGAAGACCCATTTCCCGTAATCAAATACGAGCTTCGCACTCTAAAGTCGCTCGGAGAATTACTTACAATTGTAAGACAATACAAAGACTCTACCGAAAGAGAACAATACAAAAAACTTTTAGCAACACTCAGCCGCAAAGAGTTTAGATTCTTTACAGCCGGCAGCAAAGTTGTTATTCCTGATACATTTATTAAAGATCTTAGAGCATACTCAGTATTTCCACAATTTTATCCGGGCGCAAAAAGCTTAAAAAAACTGATTGTT
>CAZBNQ010000119.1:0-8217 GCA_964493035.1 uncultured Hyphomicrobiales bacterium
TAAGAGTCCACCCCGTCAAGCTGCGCTTGACACCCCTCAATGAGGGGAATTGGCTCCTGCTGCCATTCTTCAGCGTTTTTTAAAACAACTTTCATATTACTTTTTATAATCTATAGATAGAATTGGAACCGTCTTATTACCCTCTTGAGGGTCGACCGACTTTAGGCGGGCGGGGTGGATTTTCTTCAGTTTAAGTGTATTTTAAGAATCCACCCCGTCAAGCTTCGCTTGACACCCCTCAATGAGGGGAATTGGCTTCTGCTCTCATTCTTCACTGCTTTTCATTCAACTTTTACATCATTTCATAATTTCAAAATACAATCTGAAATCGTCTTCATTACCCTTGAGTGTCGACCGACCTTGTCGGGCGGGGTGGATAAGAATTACTTTAATACCTTTATCCACTTATCAATTCTTTCACTTTCTGTTCCAATAATTTTCTATCAGGTAAGTGTAGCTGGTATTTTGAAACAAAAATCTTATTGGAAATACCACCAATTGCATATTCAACCAATATATCATTTTTATCTGCTCCCAATACTATACCAATCGGAGAGTTATCACCCTTTGTATTTTCCTCATACTTAAAATAGTTTAAATACAAATTCATTTGTCCAATATCTTCATGCTTTACATGTTTTGCTTTTAGATCAATTAGGACAAAACATTTTAGAATTCTGTGATAAAAACTAAATCAACATAATAGTGCTCATTTCCCAATGTAATCCGATATTGTCTGCCTACAAAAGAAAAACCTTTACCAAGTTCTAGTATAAATTTTTGCAAATTATCAATTAGTTTCTGTTCAAGTTTACTCTCAGTCATGCGTAATTCATTCTTTATTTGCAAAAATTCCAATATATAAGGGTCTTTAACAATATCTTTAGGTTCAGATATTATCAATCCTTTTTGTGAAAGTTTTAAGATTCCACTCTTATCATTGCTCAAGGCTAATCTTTCAAATAGTGAAGAATTTATTTGTCTTTTTAATTCTCTTACACTCCAATTCTCATTAATTGCTTGTTTTTCATAAAATCCTCTCGCATTATCATCCGTAACAGAAAGTAATTCTGCATAATGAGTCCATGTCAATTTTCCAGTCACCGACTGGAAAATTTGGTATTTAAGATAGAATTGCCTCATCAGATAAACGTTACTTTTACTAAATCCTTTGCCAAATCTTAGTTTAAGGTCTTTTGAAAGATTAGCTAATAAGGCACTCCCATAATCAGCTTTCTCTTTACCTTTTTGCTCATATTCAACAATGAATTTTCCAATTTCCCAATTTGCTTTAAGTAGTTCATTATTAACAGCTTGAAATGCTTTTTGCCTCGCTTTTTCTATAGTTATACCTATAGTTTCAACAAGCTTATTGTAGATATCTATATTGTCGATTATTTTACTCATATTTAATTATCCTTCAAAATAATCTGACTCGTTTGAAAATCGTCTTCATTACCCTCGAGTGTCGACCGACCTTGTCTGGCGGGGTGGATATTCTTCAGTTTAAGTGTATTTTAAGAGTCCACCCCGTCAATGAGGGGAATTGACTCATCAAGTAACTCTTCACTCATTCATTTAAAATTTCCACTCTTCCCGTTCGAAAAATTCTTTTAAAGACAATACTTCTACGCCATATTCTTTACAAATATTAGGTATGTTGTGTGCATTTGGTTTGAATTTTTCACTAGTGATTAATGTAGCGTTATTGACAATAGCTTGAGCAATGATAAATGGATCTGCAACAGGCGCTCCACCAACAAGATTCTTGACTTTAATAAGTTCACTATGTTTTGATAAAATATCTTTCACATATTCTTGTTCATCCATAATCGGTTTAAGAAAGATTTCTTTATGTTTGCCAGCAATGGTTGCTGCATCATCATCCCTTTGCTGAAGTTCGCGCAACACCTCAATTGAAGAAATAACATATACATTTTCAATTAAATCTTCAAATTTATCCCAAAATGTAACAAACACATCTTCATAATAGTGTTTAAAATCGATAAGTGGACCTGTATCAAATACATATTTAATTTTTGTTGGTTTCATTATTGAAATATTAGTTTTTCAATATTAGGGATTTGATTAATCTTTATTGTAAGGTATTCAGAGGCTTGGTATGTACTTATTCTTCCATTATATAAGTTGCTTAGAACAATAGCAGAATAATAGTTACCTAACTTAGATAATTTATTTCTATAAAAATTTCCACCTCTTCTTTTTTTCTTTATAGCTGATGACAACCATTCAATTCTTTTTGAAGTATAAAATGTTTGAGTTGTCAAATTCAAATCTAGTAATTTTCTTAGTACTACTTCTCTACTAACTTTATGTTCTTTAGCAATTATTTTAAGTAAATCATCAGACCATTCAAATGATTCATTACAAATCACTTTTGGATTGCTAGTAATTTCATCATTATCAATTAATATATGAGCTGCTAAACTATTGCAAAAAATTTCTTCCTGATTTTTACTTTCATAAGAGTTCTCATTAGTTATTCCACCGGTTTCTAAAAGTATGTGGCTTAACTCATGAAATAACGTGAAATTTTTGCCGGCGTCTGATTCTTCAGAACTATTTATAACTATAATTGGAAATTCAGCATCATATAGTGAATAACCCCTGCAATAATCTTTTAATGTTTGTTGAAATACGAATATTCCATTTTGTTCCAGCTTTTCTCTATAATTCTTAAATGCTTCTGTTGTATCTTTATAGCTACTCTGTTCTTTTTTGTTAATTGCAAGTATTTTTCTTATTTCTTTTGCAGTTAAAACAATATTATCATTTTTTAGCAAATTGAATCTTTTAAAAATTGGGTTTAAAGTTGGATTTTTCCCATTAAATAATTCTTTTAATACTTCTTGAAAATATTGACCTTGCTTTAATTTCAACATCAATCCTGATGGCAAATGCTTTATTTCATGATCTGGTATTGTTCTAAACTGCTTAGTGATCGGCGGCTCTATTGGAGCTTCTGTCAAATAAAAAACTGCTAAAGGTACTTTATAAATTTTATATGCAAGCTTCTCAAGTTGAGAAAATGTTGGCAAATCAATTCCATTTTCCCAATCCTCAATAGTTTTTTCATCTTTATCTAAACTTTTAGCAACTTCAGCAACAGACATGTTAATCCTTGTCCTTGCCCAAACTAGAATTTTAGGTTCAATTTGTACTATTTCTTTATTATCCGTCATTTATTATCTTTAAATATTTTAATATACCTTATTGTAATTATCAATATTTAATCTTAACTTAAACTAAAACTGCTATCACTCTCACTTATTCTGCGTAACTCTCTTAATTTCATTCACATATCTACAATTTCATATAAAGTAATTTAACAATTTTATGTTTTATTTCAAACATTTTAAATATTCAATAATTGTTTTTTTTCATTTCAATCATTATAAAATACAAAAAGAGCAGCCCCGATAATCGAAGCTGCTCTTTGGTCTAATCATTTTCAATTCTTAATAAGACTTTGAGCCGACAGGTTGTTTAGCTTTTAGTTTATTTAGAATTTCCTGAACTTGTGTTGGTTTGACGTCGCTATAAACCTGTTCGTTGATTGTAACAACAGGTGCTAATGCACAAACACCAAGGCAGCGTGTACCTTCGAGCGAAAACATACCATCGCCTGTAGTCTCGCTGAGCGAAATACCTAATTCAGTCTTGAATGCATCAAGAACCAAATCAGCACCCTTCACAAAGCAAGCAGTTCCTAAACAAACTGATATACTATATTTGCCTCTCGGAGTAAGTCTGAAAAAGTGATAGAAAGTAGCAACACCAAAAACAGTCGAAGTTGGAACTTGTAATAAATGAGCAACTTCGTCCATGTGCTTCTGCGATAGGTATCCATAGCGAGATTGCACTTTATGCAAAACCGCAATAAGATAGCTTTCGGAATGCTCCATCTGAGAGCAATTGGATATAAAATCGAGAATATCCTGGTCGAGAGTATAAGTTGGTTCGTTCATTACTTTATCCCCTTCGGCAATTTAGGTTCATAAGAAGTATGCAACAAGTGATGAGCCTTTTCTGAGCCCGGTTTGCCTAAATATTCTTCATACAATTTCTTAATAAAAGGATTGTCGTGAGATTTTCTTATCTCTTTTGCTTCGTCAATACTATACAAAGCTCCCTGACGTTTGCGAATCATCTCAGGATCTAATGGATAAACATAAGCTCCGGCATTTGTCAAAGGCTGTCCACCACCGGCAACACATCCGCCCGGGCAAGCCATAATTTCAATTAGATGATACTGTTGTTCGCCTTTCTTTACTTTTTCTAATATTGTTTTAGCATTATTTAGTCCATTGGCAACAGCTACATTAACTGTCAAATCACCAACCTGGATTGAGGCTTCGCGCAAACCTTCAACGGCGCGAACATTAGTAAACTCTAATTCTTTAAGACTTTCGCCTGTAATTTGTTCATAAGCAGTACGTAAAGCAGCTTCCATAACTCCACCGGTCGATCCAAAAATATCGCCTGCACCTGTCGAATATCCCAAAGGCGCATCGAATTCATCATCAGGTAAGTTTACAAAGTCGATACCATAAGCTTTTATCATCCAAATTAATTCACGTGTAGTTACCACTGCATCAGTATAAGGAGCACCCCATTCGGTGTAATGTTCCGGACGTTTTGCTTCATATTTCTTTGCAACGCAAGGCATTACAGCAACTACATATATATCTTTAGGGTCTTTGCCTGTTTGTTCGGCATAATAAGTCTTTAGCAATGTAGATTCCATTTGCATAGGCGACTTACAAGTAGAGGCATTTGGGATCAATTCAGGATAGAAATGTTCCATAAATTTGATCCAACCCGGCGAGCAAGAAGTAATCAAAGGCAAATCTTCGCCTTTTTTCACTCTTTCTACCAATTCATTTGCTTCTTCCATAATTGTCAAGTCTGCTGCAAAGTTTGTATCAAATACAGCATCAAATCCTAATCGACGCAAAGCAGTAACAGTCTTGCCAGTGCAAGGAGTGCCTTGTGGCAAATCCCAACCTTCGCCGATTGCTGCTCTGATTGCAGGAGCAATATGAACAACTACAAATTTATTAGGATCATTGAGAGCTTCCCAAATTTCTTCAGTATTATTTTGCTCGACAAATGCAGCAGTAGGACATACGTTGATACATTGTCCGCACTTGATACAAACAGAGTCGTCCATTGGAGCAACAAAAGCAGGAGCAACAATCGTGTTGAAACCACGATATAATTGGCTCAAGTTATGAACACCTTGAATTTCTGAACATACTCTAACGCATCTGCGGCAAAGAATACATTTTTCGGCATCACGAATCACCGATACACTTGAATTTTCAGGTTCGTAATGTTTTCTTTCACCATCGAACAATCTTTCTCTAACGCCAAGTTTATACGAAAGGTTTTGAAGTTCGCAATTGCCATCGCGCTCGCAAGTAACACAAGAGCGAGGATGGTTATTAAGCAACAATTCAACCAAATCGCGGCGAGCACGGCGGATATCGGGAGAATTTGTTTTAATTTTCATACCTTCGGTGAGCGCAGTTGCACAAGCAGGCAGATAATTTCTTGAGCCATCAACTTCCACAACACATATACGGCATGCACCTTCTGTCGATAAGAATGGATGATAGCACAATCTTGGGATGTGCGCTCCAATCTTATCTGCCGCTTCCATAATAGTTGTACCCTCGAGTACTGAAACCGGCATTTCATCTATTATTGCATTTACATATTTCATTTTTTTTATTCTCCTATGAACTATATTTTTTCAATCGCATCAAACTTACATGTGTTGTAACATTCACCGCACTTAATACAATGCTCTTGCAATATATCATGTGGTTTTTTGTTGAAACCACGAATACATGAAACCGGGCAGCGACGAGCGCAAAGTGTACATCCGGTACATTTTTCGGGCACTATTCTGTATGTTATCAACTGAGTACATCTCTGTGTCGGGCAACGTTTCTCATTAATATGCACTAAGAACTCTTCTCGGAAATTCTTAATTGAGCTCAATACCGGATTTGGAGCCGATTGGCCTAAACCACAAAGAGATGTTTTGATGATTGTCTGACCGAGTCTTTGGAGCTTATCGAGGTCTGATAATTCACCTTGACCGCTAGTGATTCGCTCTAATATTTCTAACATGCGGAATGTACCTTCACGGCATGGAAGACATTTGCCACAAGACTCGTCTTTTGTAAATTCAAGGAAGAATTTTGAAGTAGATACTATACAATCAGTTTCGTCGAGTACGATCATACCGCCCGAACCCATCATAGATCCAACGCCTTTCAATGTTTCGTAATCGACCGGAGTATCGATCTTATCTAATGGAATACATCCGCCGGAAGGTCCGCCGGTTTGTATTGCCTTTAATTGCTTACCATTTGGAATACCACCACCGATATCAAAAATGATTTCGCGAAGTGTAGTGCCCATTGGCACTTCCACCAAACCTGTATTTTTAATCTTGCCGGCTAATGCAAATACTTTTGTACCTTTGCTGCCTTCAGTGCCGATTCGAGCAAACCAATCAGAACCATAAAGCAGGATAGCAGGCACATTAGCCCAAGTTTCAACATTATTAATACAAGTCGGATGTCCCCACAAACCTTTATAAGAAGGATATGGAGGACGAATACGTGGTTGGCCTCTTTTGCCTTCGATAGATAAAATCAGAGCAGTTTCTTCGCCGCAAACAAATGCGCCTGCACCCAATCTGATTTCCAAATCGAATGAAAAATCTGAGCCCAAAATATTTTTGCCCAACAAATTAGCTTCGCGGGCTTTAACTATTGCATTTTGAATTCTTTCGATAGCTAATGGATATTCTGCACGAATATATAAGTAACCTTTTGAGGCACCAACAGCATATGCACCGATAGCCATACCTTCTATAATTGAGAAAGGATCACCTTCGAGAGCTGATCTATCCATAAATGCACCCGGATCTCCTTCGTCTGCATTACAAATCACGTATTTAATTGGATCGTCGCTCATTGTGCGAGTATTTTTCCATTTAATACCTGTCGGGAATCCTCCTCCCCCTCTGCCACGAAGACCGGATTTGAGAATTTCATCGATAACAAAGTCTGCATCACCTTTGTATAATACTCTTGCTAATGCTTCGAAACCTTGAGCATGAATATAATCAGTCAAGCTTTCAGGATCGATTATACCGCAATTTCTTAAAGTAATGCGTGTTTGTTTGTTGAAAAATGAAACGTCGCCATAAAATTTAAAGTAAACTTCTGTTAGATTATCAGTATGAACTAAAAACTTACGTGCAATATCATTTTTAACAATATGAGTTTCTATAATTTCATCCAAATCTGATTCAGATTCGAATCTATAAATAACATTTTCCGGAAAAATCATCATTACGCCATGATTAACTTCTTCGGTGTCGATATGGCACAAACCAATACATCCACCTTGGAGCACGCGTACTTCTTCCGGAGCTATTTTGCGTGATTTTACTTTCTTAGTAAACACATCATACCAGCTTTCTTTTGATTTTGGCTGGCATCGTGATGAAGAGCAAATTGTTACGATTCGCTTATAAAGGATCTCTGTTGTTTTATCGAGCATAAATTTTGCGATCGGCTTTTTGCCAAGCACATGTTGCTCAAATATCTCAAGAACTTCCTCAACTTTTACTTGAGAGTATTTCACAGGCATGCTGTTGGGAGCAAACACACCTACTATAGGCTCTTGAGAACATCTACCGGTGCAACCGGTTTGCTTTATAACAATGTCGTCTCTTCCTGATGCTTTTATAAGTTTTAAAAACTCATCTCTGACAGAATCGGCACCTGCTGCCTTTTCGCAAGTTGCTGAACCCACTTGGATTATCACTTTACCTGATCTGTCTGCATCAGTAGATGCAAAGTCTAAAGCCTTCTTCAGATTTTCATAGTTTTGAAGAACGTTTGACATATACTACCTAATTCCAATGATTTAACTGAAATATATTCCATGTTTTTTATTTTATAACACCATCCAATTATGCAAATTAATACTTATTATTCAAATATTTAAAAATATTTTTTAAATTTTCTTTGCTTAAATACTTTTAAAATAAATTAGTTACAGCTAAACATCGGCAAAATTAATGATTATTATTTGTTCATTATCTTCATAAATTCTTAAAAAGGAAAAAATTACCGGTTTTCGGCTTACCTAATAATTTTTATGGAT
>CAZBNQ010000120.1:0-8206 GCA_964493035.1 uncultured Hyphomicrobiales bacterium
ATCATTAGCTTTTATTATGATAGTATCACCACTAATACCGGTGAAATCCAACTTCTTTTTATTTAAAATAACAGCATTTGACTGCCAAGTTTTTCCAAAATCTGTAGAAGTGAATAAACCTGAAGCATAAGAAACGAGATATAATTTATTTTTAAACTTGAAAGTATTATTCATAGATGCATTTTTTGGAAAACCAGTTTCAAACTTAACAAAAGACTCCCCAAAATCATAAGAATAATATAAACCTGTGCTAGTACAAATAATTAAATTACTATCTACAAATTCAATATATTTAATTCTAGTATTGCTCCCACCAAATGATTTCATATTCCAAGTCTTACCAAAGTCATCAGAATAAAAGAATCCCTGCATTTCGGTAGTAACAAACAATCGATTATTATGAAATCCAATAAAATTAATTTTAGTGAAATAGTCAGCAGTATCAATTTGCTTATCCAAAAATACTTGTTTGTACTTGAAAAGACTCTCAGTAGATTGGAAAAGCCCATGATTAGTTGCAATAAATTTGTAGTTGTTAATTTTGCTGATAAAAATAATAGAATCACCTTTCAAACCACCACTTAGCTCTTCCCAGTAAGCAGAACTAATAATTGGATACAAGAAAAGTAGCAAATAAAGAATGGAGCGCTTCATAATCACCTCTAAATGTATTAATTTTTGAAGACTTATATAAAACAAAATTAATGAAATATTTCAAATAAGTATAAAAAAAATGGCTTCAAAAAATCAATAAAGAAATTTTAAAGCCAAATCGGTATAAATACAAGTTAAATATTACTTAATTTCAAGTCTTTCAAAAATATAGTCTACGCTTTTGAAGATTTCTTCATAACCAAACAATCCTTCGAGTTCATCTTGTTTAATATACTTACATATATCATCATTTTCTTTTAGAGTCTGCAAAAATGGAACTTTTTCTTTCCAAGTGCGCATAGCTGATTTTTGAACCATCTCATAAGCAGTTTGGCGTTTCAAGCCTAATTTTGCAAGATGAAGGAGAATTTTTTGTGAATTGTAAAGACCTAAAGTAATATCCATGTTTTTTTGCATATTTTCAGGATAAACAATTAATTTATCGATAAGAGTGATAGCTCTATTAACTGAATAATTGCAAGCGGCTGTAGAATCAGGGAAAATATATCTTTCGACACTGCTGTGTGATATATCTCTTTCGTGCCAGAGTGCATTATTTTCGATGGAAGCTAAAGCATTTGTTCTTAAGATTCTAGCCTGACCACTGATATTTTCTGAGCTTATCGGATTTCTCTTGTGAGGCATAGCAGAACTGCCCTTTTGCCCTTCAGAGAAATATTCTTCAGCTTCTAATACTTCGGTTCTTTGCAAGTGTCGAATTTCGATTGCAACTTTTTCGAGCATTGAACCAATCAAAGCGATAACATTCATAAAGTTAGCATGTCTATCTCTTTGAATTACTTGAGTAGTGATTGCAGCGGGTTTCAATCCAAGCTTTTCGCATACATATTCTTCTACTTTAGGAGAAATATGTTCGAAAGTACCAACAGCACCATTAATTTTGCCGACAGCAACTTCGTCGATAGCTGATTCTAATCTTTTAATATTACGCATACATTCATCATACCATAGAGCCAACTTAAGCCCAAAAGTAGTAGGTTCAGCATGAATACCATGGCTTCTGCCAATACAAACAGTATATTTAAATTCTTTAGCTCTGCGTGCCAATACTTCAGCAAATTTTTTCAAATCATTCAAGATAATTTCCCCTGCTTGTTTGATTTGAACAGCAAAAGCTGTATCTAAAACGTCGCTTGAAGTCATGCCTAAATGAATGAATCTCGATGGTTCGCCCACAAATTCTTCTACACAAGTAAGGAATGCAATAACGTCGTGTTTAGTTTTTTCTTCAATTTCTAAAATTCTATTTACATTGATTTGTGCTTTTTCTCTCATTATCTTGATATCTTCTTGGGGTATTAAACCAAGCTCGGCTTGTGCTTCGCAAGCTAATAATTCAACTTCAAGCCATATTTGATATTTATTTTCATCCGACCAAATATGATCTATTTCCTGTCTGGTATAACGTGGAACCATTTTTTCTCCAAAATTTAAGAATTTGTATAAAAACTTTATTCAAAATTAAAAAAAAAAATGGACTTAGAGTATTATTTTGATAATTCGGCGAGTTTTAGAACTGCTTGGACGTAGTCTGTAGAGTTATTATAAGAAAAGACAGCTTTGGATTGTTTAGTTTTATCCTCAGACCATCCATTTTTATTTAAATAATTTGCAACACTAAAGATAGCATCATCAACATCAAATAAATTAATACTACCATCATTATTGCCATCTACAGCTAATCTGAGGTAAGAACTTGGCAAAAATTGAGGCATACCAAAAGCACCGGCCCATGATCCTTTTAGTTTTGATATATTCACATTATTATTTTTCATATCTTTAAGAGCAATCAATTCATTCAAAGCCCAATTCGCTTTTTTATTAGCTCGAGTAATAACTTTTTCCTTTAGCTTTGCGAGTTCGCTGCTATCACCTTCGAAATTCTTTTCAAGCTCTTTAATATTCATATCGATATACTTTTGCTCATTTGCCAGAGCAGTACTCAAATATACACTAATAATATGATTAGAACCCAAAAAATTACCATGTTTGGTTTCTATCCATAAAATTGAAGCAATAACTTCTTTTGCAACACCATATTTGGCTTCGGCTTCAAGGAGTTTAGCTTCATGCTCTTTAACAAACTCAATATTGCGGCTTACTGATACTTCATTAGAAAAATGTGAATAATCAGGCTTTTTGAGATAACCTGTTACGTTAATTTTGACATATTTTTCGTTAAATTGAGTTTGAGAATCCGATATCATCTGTATTACGATGTTAGAATCGACACCTTTAGCAACTAATTTGTTGATTACTGGTCTAAATTTATCAATTCTTTCTTGAAGTGGCAAAGATATATTTGATGAATAAGAAATCTTAGAACATGACAATACAAAAGTAACCGTGAAAGCCAATAACACGGGCAACTTAAATAATACCATATTTCTAAATTTATATCTCATTTCCTCTTTCGCCTTTTCCTTAGCAGAAAAAAATCTTTTCTTATTTCTGCGACATCCGCTTATATATATAAACATAAGACGGTAGAAAAGTTACAATTTAATAAAAAAAAATTACATTTTCAACTTATCATAATGATTTTATTATGTTTATGAATATACATTTAAATATCAAATCATTATTGTAATTATCAATCATATCAGCACTTATGTGATTTGCATAAAATAAAAAAAGCAGTTTTTCAACTGCTTTTTTTGAAAAATTTTATAATCCGGATTTTTGAATAAATACACCTTTATCCACCTTCGAGAAGAAATCTTGATAAAATTTCATATCCTCAACCGGATAAACTTCCACAGTATTGCCGAGATTGTCAAGTACTTTTGCTTGGAAATTTGCTCTAACTTTAGATTGTTTTCCATACTCTGATACATTGACCGATACTTCAATAATTTTGACTTTACTGAAAGTATTTTCTCTTCTGTTTTGTTTATTGTCTGCAAGTGCTACAAAAAAATCATCCCAAAACGAGTCAGATTTACTTGATTTTTTGCTTAAATCGATTTCTTTAGAAGCAGATAGCAATCCTAAATCGACAACAGCATTTTTAACAACAAATCCATCATCTTGCAAAACATTCAAAACAGCTTTCATAATAAGTTTAGTATCGTTAGTATCAAACATACGAGTCTGATATTCTCTCACCTGTAATTGTGTCTGTTGAGTTTGGTTTGTCTGTCTATAAGACACCATTGTGCAAGATGCAAGCAAGACAGTTGATATTATCGCTAAAAGATAAACTCTTTTCATCATTACACCTTTTAGAATTTACTTGCGTGATAAGAAAACGACTCTATCTTATTATCTGGATTGAATTTAACTACGACAGTCAAAGTTTTTTGAGTAACAGTCATATTAGCATTTTGATTTGCTTGACCATAAACAATCAAAAATAATACAGATGAATTTGCATTATAGTTTGCTTCTGTTGCTATTCTATCATAGACCCAAGTTTCTAAACCATTTTCATCTTTAGTAACGATATTTGGAGAACCCAATAATTCAGCAACTTCAGCGCCCGACATTCCCTTACGCAATTCTTTTTGAACTTTGCCAACTGTTATTTCTTTTTCTTGACTTCCAGAAGCAGAATAAGATCTACCACCGCTAACACTTGTGCACGAACTGATTCCAAAAGCTCCAATAACAAGAGCTAAAGCTACAACTAAAAGATTTTTTTTCATTTTATATTCTCCTATCATTAAAATTCAAATACAATACCAAGTTGGAATAAAATCATATCTGTACGTGATCTTGTCGCTTCAAATTCAGGACTAGTATCATTATTAATATAATTAATCTTATAATAATCAGTTTCTGTACCATTCATATATCTAAAACCGACATCTAACATCATTCTTGAAGATTGATCAGGCAAATTGACAAAATCGACTAATTTGATCATAGTACCCACGCCGACACCATAGTTCCAGGAAGCATCAAGTTCATTTTTAGAATCATTAACGCCCCAATAAGAAGATTTATAATCAGCCGAAGCACTCAACATAGTGAAACCGGCAAAAGCTTCAAAATAAGGAAAAGCAAAATTGCCAAGATTAGGTTGAATTTTTGCAAATACAGTGATTGGAATTACCATATTCTGATAATCGACAGTATCGCGTCCAACAATCCATCCACCGGAATTTCTGCGAGTAAATACTCTTTCGTCGCCTCCATAAAACAAGAAATCACCCTTAGCGCCAATAGAAATAGGAATAGATTCGAAGTTGTAACCTCCATAGACAGAAAATCCAGGACCGCTTTTTCTTACGTTATCAAAAAATTCATTTTGCGGAATAGAATTAGTAAAAGAAAATCCAAAAAATCCACTCTTATGTTTTGCTTTAAGTCTTTCAACCTCCATCTCATCTTCTTTACTCATATTTTGATTTTGCGCAAAAGCAAGATTAGAAAGACACATTGCAAAGATTGCAGCCAATAATGTGAATTTAAATTTCATAAAGCCCCTCATTATTCAATTAATCAAATATTCCTAATTATTAAGGTAAATCACGAAAATGCATTAGTTTATTTTATCATTTTTCCATTTTTTTCAAATTCACCTCTGCAATACTTACGAAGCATGAAAATAAAAGTTACAAAAAAATAAATCCGATTACAATAGTCGTATTTATAAGCCGTCAATGCCAGCGTTGTTAAACCAAATATTAGTGATATGTTTAGGCTGTCGAAAAAAGTTGAATATGCTATTTTAGCCTTGCAATTTATGAGTTCAAAGCAAGGCGAACTATGTTCCGCTAAAGAAATGTCGGAAATATTAAGCATACCATATGAATTCTTATCTAAATCTTTGCAAATATTAATGAAGAAAGGAATTGTAGAATCTGTGCAAGGAGTCAGAGGTGGATATCAATTATCCAAACCAGCTGATGAAATTACTATCAATGATATTATTACTGCACTCGAAGACAATCCATCAATTGTTGAATGCTTGAGCCATGCCAGCAAAGAAGAAGCTCTTGCTTGTATTAGATCTGAAGAATGTTCGATTAAAAATCCTATGATTAAATTACAACAACAAGTCCACAACATATTTAAAAATACTAGTTTAGCCGAATTATCCGATAATAATTTGAAATAAAATAAATAGAGGAACTTATGAGCTCTGAAGAAAATAAAGATATTCTAGAAGAATTAACCAATAATGAATACAAATATGGTTTCTTCTCGGATATCGAACAAGAGTTTGCACCAAAGGGATTGAATGAAGACATAGTAAGGTTTATTTCAAAAAAGAAGAATGAACCTGAATTTATGCTTAATTGGAGATTGAAAGCATTCAGACATTGGCAGACAATGAAAGAACCAGATTGGGCAAAAGTCAATTTCCCTCCTATCGATTATCAAGATTTATATTATTATGCGGCTCCAAAACAATCCAGCAAGCCAAAAAGCTTAGATGAAATTGATCCTGAAATTAAAAGTATTTATGATAAATTAGGCATTCCTTTGGATGAACAACAGAAATTAGCCGGAATAGCTGTCGATGCTGTTTTGGATTCAGTTTCTGTAGCTACTACTTTTAGGGATAAATTGGCAGAAGCAGGAATTATTTTCTGCCCTATTAGCGAAGCTATTCAGCACCACCCAGAATTAGTCGAAAAATATATTGGTTCTGTGGTGCCTATTACTGATAATTATTTTGCTGCTCTCAATTCTGCTGTCTTTTCTGATGGATCTTTCTGTTATATTCCTAAAGGTGTCAGATGCCCTATGGAATTATCTACTTATTTCAGAATAAATGCTTCATCTACCGGGCAGTTTGAAAGAACATTAATTATTGCCGATGAAGGCTCTTATGTTAGTTATCTCGAAGGTTGCACAGCTCCAATGCGCGACGAAAATCAGCTACATGCTGCTGTTGTCGAACTTGTTGCCCATAAAGATGCAGAAATTAAGTATTCAACTGTTCAAAATTGGTATCCTGGTGATAAAGACGGTAAGGGTGGTATTTATAACTTCGTAACCAAACGTGGTATTTGCGAAGGTGCTAATTCCAAGATTTCTTGGACTCAAGTAGAAACCGGATCTTCAATCACTTGGAAATACCCTTCTTGCATACTTAAAGGTGATAATTCTATTGGTGAATTCTATTCTGTTGCTTTGACTAATAACCGCCAGCAAGCAGATACCGGAACAAAAATGATTCATATTGGTAAAAACACAAAGAGCAGAATTGTATCGAAAGGTATTTCTGCCGGTAAAAGCGAAAACAGCTATCGCGGTCAGGTAAAAGTGTTGAAAAAAGCAGAAAATGCTAGAAATTTTTCTCAGTGTGATTCTCTTTTGCTTGGCGATAAATGCGGAGCTCATACTTTCCCATACCTTGAGATTGAAAATAAATCTGCTGTAGTCGAGCACGAAGCTACTACTTCCAAAATTTCAGATGATATTATATTTTACTTGAATCAGAGAGGAATTAGTACTGAAGATGCAATAGCTCTTATTGTTCATGGTTATGCAAAAGAAGTATTAAGTCATTTGCCAATGGAATTTGCAGTAGAAGCAAAAAAACTACTTGCTGTAAGTCTCGAAGGTAGTGTTGGTTAATTAGAAATTAATAAAATAAATATAGGTAATCAAAATGTCAATATTGAAAATTGAAAACTTAAAAGCCAAGATTGGCGAAAATGAAATTCTTCATGGTATTAATCTTGAAATTAATCCCGGCGAAATACATGCTATTATGGGTCCAAACGGCTCTGGCAAAAGTACTCTGGCATCAGTTTTAGCTGGAAAAAAGGAATATGAAGTAACTGATGGTAAAGTTGAATTTTTAGGAAATGATTTGCTGGACTTAGATCCTGAGCTTAGAGCTCGCGAAGGTCTATTCTTAGCATTTCAATACCCTGTAGAAATTCCGGGTGTTTCTAATGCCAACTTTATTAAGACAGCCGTGAATGAAGTTCGCAAGCATCGCGGTCAGGAAGCTTTAGATGCTATGGATTTTCTTCAATTGATGAAAGAAAAAGCTCAAAGTGTTGAAATTGATACTAAATTTCTTCAACGCTCAGTCAATGAAGGCTTCTCCGGTGGTGAAAAAAAGAGAAATGAAGTTTTTCAAATGGCTATGCTCGATCCAAAATTGTCCATTCTTGACGAAACTGACTCAGGACTGGATATTGATGCTCTAAAAATTGTAGCTTCGGGTGTAAACAAACTAAGAAATAATGAAAATTCATTTTTAGTTATTACCCATTATCAAAGATTGCTTGATTATATAGTACCTGATTTCGTACATGTTCTTTACAATGGAAGAATTGTAAAATCGGGTGGCAAAGAATTAGCTCTTGAGCTCGACGAAAAAGGCTACGATTGGATTAAAGCTGAAAATTAATAAAGAGGAAAAAATGAGTACTGATTATAAATCATATTTAAACGATAAATTCATTAATCTACTGGAATCAAATAATTTACCAAAATTAATTGATTTCAGAAAAGAATCTTTCAATGAATTTATTTCAAAAGGCTTCCCTACTCTCAAGCATGAAGATTGGAAGTATACAAACGTCGGTTTTATGAATAAGCATGCTTTCGAAATTGCTGA
>CAZBNQ010000121.1:0-8139 GCA_964493035.1 uncultured Hyphomicrobiales bacterium
TTGATAACATATTGCTTTCTCAAGTAAATAGCAATGGTTCCTTCACAGAAATATTTGATTATGATATGCTTTTGGGCAAAGCAAATCAAGATACAGTTCTTTATGATTTATGTGCTAAAGGTGATTTTGATTCAAATTATAAAATTGATCTTATTGTCAAAGATGCAAAATCCGATAAATTATTTATATATAGCAATTTATCTTGTAAAAACGTACAGGCTCCAACTTTGCCGGAATTCAAAAGATTTAGTTTTTCAGGGTCTGATGTAGTATTAGAATGGGATAAAGATATAAATAATGTCAATAAAACTAAGGAAATAAGATATAACGTAAGGATTAGAAACTCAAAATCTCAAGACTTATTAATTAGTCCAATGGCAGATTACGCAAGTGGAATCCAACGCACTCCATTTATATGGAATGCCGGCAGATCTAATTTTATGATTTTGAAAAATATTCCTCAAGGCGAGTACAAATGGGCAATTCAAGCAGTTGATAATGCAGGTATTGCTTCAGGTTTTTCAAAAGAAGAAACTTTTTATACAAATAAAGAAATTAAAAATCCCCCATCCAGTTGGATTAATCCAAAACCTCTCGGGGATAATACTCTAATACACTTATTGGCTACCGATAAACCACTTAATAGTAAATTTGGAATGCGTAGTGGCGATGGCGTTGCAGTATTCTTTATGAAAGATTCTAATTTGGTATGTGGTGGATATGGCATTTGGAACTTTGGATTGACTATGTCTATGACTGCTTGGGGAGATAGTCCACTAACTCCTAATTCCAAAGATGGATTCGATAATAAAGAAAAATTTGTTTTTAGAGTATGGGATCATATTCAAGATTTGGAAATTCCGGTGGCAGTCAAATATGTTGCAGGCTCTAAATGCTATGAAACAGATAGTATCACTTATATTTCAGGTTTTGAATTGCTGAATACAAAGAAAATTCCTGTTTCAAAAGATAAGTGCAATTGGATAAGTTCATCTGTATCACCATATTTTTCATTATTATCTTCTTTTGTTCCAAAATCGAATCAAATAATAATAAACTCAAAAAATGAATCATATGAACCTAATTCTAATAATAGTTTGATTTCTTGGAAGGACGACGAAGCCTATCAGTATTATTCAAAATTAGATGATACATTGCAAATTGAAGGTAATAAACTGAATCCTTCTGATTACAAATTTCTAATGAAAAAGAACCAATGGAATTGGCTTCCATTTATTCATGATTCTATTCTTAAAGTTATTGAAGTATTTAAAAATAATAAGTCCTCAATCAAATTTATTAAAGATGACGAAGGCAACTTATATTCTTTTGATAAGCAAATTGATATGATTTCTGTTCTTCAGTCTTCAAGAGCATATAAAGTATTTACTGATTCGACAATTGAAATTGTATTGCCAAACTACAATCAGAATATAATTAATCAGAAGAAAGATGAATTTAAACCATTTCATTTAATATCTAATGCATTTGGTACAGGTTTATATTCCAATCTTATTTATATTGATAATACTTTGGCAGATGGCGATGAAATTGCTGCATTAAATAAAAACAATCAAATTGTAGCTTCAGGTAAAATAGTTGATGGAAAGACATGTTTTGCAATTTGGATTAAAAATCCATTATTGCCAAACTCTATTGGAGCTAATTTAGGCGATTCTTTGACTTTAGTTTTATACAAAAAAGATAAAGGTACAATTAATAGCATTGCATTGAAAAAATTAACAGAATTGACTTCAAATTCTTTGATAACAAACATCAAATTAGATAATGATAAAATTTACTTCATAAATGCTGCTGATGGAGATATTACATCTGTAAACGAAGAATTTTACCAATCAGAACTAAAAGCAAGCCCTAATCCTTTTAATGATAGAATAATTGTAGAAACTGAATTTGACAATCAGATACTCGATATTGCTATTTTCGATCTATCAGGAAAAGAACTTGTTCATATTAATACAAATATTAATTCAAACAAAATCGAGATTGATACTAAAGACTTGGGGATAGGTGATTATACACTAAAGATAATTGGTTCTAAATTCTCAACAACAAAAAGAATAATGAAGATAAAATAAAAAAAACCGGTTGCATTAACCGGTTTTTTTTTGAATTTAGAATGATTAAACTACAGGAGCATTTAATACTACTCTGCAAGTGTCACGAGCAAGAACCAACTCTTCGTTAGTTGGAATCACATAAACAGGAATTTTGCTATCAGCAGTAGAAATGATACCTTCTTTGCCACGAATCATTTTATCATTTAATTTCTTATCGATTTTGATACCGAAAAATTCGAGATCAGCGCAGCATTTTTCTCTAACTTCAGGAGCATTTTCGCCAATACCAGCAGAGAAGCAAATAGCATCAGCACCATTCATTGCTGCCATATATGAACCGATATACTTTTTAATTTTATAGCAGAACATATCGATTGCTAATTGAGCCCGACGGTCTTTATGTTCCATAATTTCAACTTCTAAATCGCGCATATCGTTAGTCAAGCCGGAAATACCCAAAATACCTGAACGTTTGTTAAGTATATTAAATACTTCTTCGACTGAAGCACCTTCTTTATGCATCAGGAAGTCGATGATAGTTGGATCGATATCACCGCAACGAGTACCCATCATTAAACCTTCGAGAGGAGTAAAGCCCATTGTAGTATCGATCGATCTACCGTGTTTAATAGCACAAGCAGACGCACCATTGCCCAAGTGAAGAGTAATAATATTTGTTTCTTCTCTTGATTTTCCAGTCAATAATCTGTATCGGTAGGCAATATATCTATGTGAAGTGCCATGGAATCCGTATTTTCTAATTTTATATCTTCTGTAATATTGGTAAGGAATACCATAAAGATATGCTTCTTCAGGCATAGTCGAATGGAAAGAAGTATCGAAAATACCAACTTGAGGAACGCTCGGACCGAACACTTCTCTTGCAGCATATATACCTTTTAGGTTAGCTGGATTATGAAGAGGAGCCAATTCGATATTATCTTCCATACCAGTAATAACGTCGTTATCAATTCTAACAGATTTCTTAAATCTTTCGCCGCCATGAACTGTTCTATGACCAATTGCATGAATATCCTCCAAAGATTTGATACCTGGGATTGAAGTTTCTTCGGATGTCAACCATTTGATGATATAATGTAATGCAACTTTGTGATCTCTCAGAGGAGCTGTCGATTTAAAAGGTGATTTGCCTTCAACTTTGAATGTAATTAATGCTTCACTACCAATTCTTTCGATTAATCCACGGCACAATTCTCTATCTGCACCTTTTTCGATTAGTTCTAAGTCTGTCTCAATAATTTGGAATTTTAGGGACGAACTACCACAATTGAGAACAAGGATATTCATATTAGTTCCTTAGTTTAATTTAACAGCAATATTTAACGGTTACAATTGTTATTTTAAACAATTCTTTGATTTTAGCTCAAATCAATGTTAAAAATAGTTAAACATAACCTTAAATGCAAAGTATTTTGTTATTTAATTTCAATTATATACAAAATTAAACAAAAAATAATTAAATTGACATTTGAATTATAATTTTTTAATAAGTTTTTTTTTATCAATTTGTCCCAACTTTTACAAAATTTGCTGTTTCTTGTTTGCCATTATGCTCTAAGACTAATATGTATGCTCCTTGTGCTAATTCTCTTGTATCCACCTGAACAACTTTTTTTAGTCCTGAATTTGTGCTGCCTTCAATTATTTCCTTCTTGATTTTTCCATTTAAGTCTGAGATATACAATTTATAGTTGCCTGCTTCGGGTAATAATATTAAAGCATTAAGAATCGAACTTATTGGATTCGGATAAAGGTTGAGAATTTTTAATTCATTAGAAAATAAAGCTCTTGGCTTGAATTCTTGCATTTTGCTTAATACTTTTCTTGCGTGTATGATTGAATTGCTCATTGACTTTATACTGGTATCAGCAGCAATTATCATTGTCAATTTTAATGTATCATTAATTGGTAATTTATGAGGACCATTTGATATAACCATAGATACATCGGTGATTGAAGATTGACTTCTTTGAAATCCGGAACTTAAGCTGGTCCATTTCTCATAATTATCAAATCCATCATAAATTCCAAAATTGTCTTCGCTCGTTCCATCATTATCTATAGCTCTGAAATTTGTTTTTTGGGATTCCAAAAATGCTACACCAATTACGGTTGTGGTGTCAGAACCGCTTAGTTGTGTTATTCCTATATTATTTTTTTTGTCGTAATATGTATAATTTTTATGTGAATTTATTATATCCCAATCAAAGAAATAACCAATAAATAATGAATCTAGAAATCTTTCGCTAATATTAGTAACGTCAAAATCAAGTATCAATATATTTTCAAGTCCATTATCTTTGAATTGATAAGCATTTTGATTGATTGCAACACCACATTTTGTGGAATCTGCCATATCATAATATTTAACAAATGTCTGAGATTTAGTTTTTGCTTCAATAGCTTTATCAAATCCAAAATCTCTGCTTTGCATCATCTGATATGAAGCCCTTGCTACATCCGACATTTGCATTGGTGAGTTAGCTGCCAATACTGCACCTTCAAATAAAATACTTGCTTGATTTTTATATTTAAATCCAAATCCTTGCTTATTACTTGGATAGTCATTAAATCCTAAATTTCCTCTACTATTTAGTGTTGCGATAATATTATTTTCAGACATTGTCCTGTATGACTGATTTACTGTGATAGGAATTGAAAATACTGAATTGTAATCAATGCCTTCAACTCTAATTTTTATTTCATAATCTCCATCAATACTGGCATCCCAAGGAATATTAAATACAAACTCGATAGTATCAGAAATTTCATTTGTTGCTAAATTACCAACAAAAGCTGAATCTTTAGTAAATTTTGGTGCAAACATAAAATAATCGGAATAGGCTTTTGCACTAATATTATCAATTTTGCTTAGAATATTTTTCAAATTAATTTTTAGAATTACTTGTTCTTCAGGAGCATATACATAATCGGGATCAGTTTCAATAAAAGTATAATTGCTTATAATCAACGATTTTGAATTACTTGTTGAAAGTGCTTTATATGCATTAATTCTTCCTTTACCAATTTTTCCGGCGTAAGCATAATCAAGACTATCTATATTATCCGAGCATGCCTTTATATGTTCTTGTATTTGTATTGGAGTATAATCAGGAAATTTATTAATAGTCATAGCTGTTACTGCAGCAACAATAGGAGTTGCCATCGAAGTTCCATCCAGATATCTATACCCATTTTCCGGAATTGTCGCCCATATATCAACACCCGGTGCTGCAATATCAATAGTAGAGTGATAATTTGAAAAATAAGCTTTGCGGTCGGATGAATCAGTTGCAGCAACAGAAAAAACATCAGGATATGAGGCAGGATATTGTTCTACATACGATTGATCATTACCTGCAGCAGCAACTATTATTGCACCAGCCGCCTGAGCAGTTTTCACCATTTCTTCTTCAGTTGCAGATTTGGAGGTGGAGCCCCATGAGCAGTTGATTACTTTTGCTCCTTTTAGAGCCGCATATAGTAACGCCTGATAGGAATTGCTCATAGTTTTGGATTCTGAATCATCTGCAGCTGCTTTGACAGGCATTAATTTCACATATTTTGCAACCGGACTGATACCAATTGAATTATTGATAATCGCTCCAATAGTGCCTCCAACATGAGTTCCGTGAAGATTGCCCGGCATTGGATCATTATCTTCTCCATCGATTGTATCTGAGCTGGCAGAAAAATCCCAACCTCGCCAATCGTCAATATAGCCATTAGCATCGTCATCGATTCCGTTTGTGCTTTTGTCTGCATTATTGGAGTCTAATCCCATTTCGCCAAGATTATTATAAATATTATCTTTAATATCTTCGTGTGTGTAATCTATACCTGTATCTACTATGCCGACAGTTATTGTCTTTGTTGAATCCAAAAATTCCCATGCTTCAATAGCATGAATTTTTTGAAGATAATATTGCATGCCAATCATTGGATCGTTGGGTATATCATTAAGCTTGGATATAGGCTCTAACTCAGCATATTGAATAAAATCCAAACTTTCAATTTTTTTCACTAAATAGGGGAGATTATCACTTGGCTCTATTTCTACATAAGCAATTCGCTCAAGTGAGTTTGATATAGAATAATTGTTTAATAAGTAATAATTATCAAAATGTTGTTTAAGCATGGCTAACAACTTGTTGTCAATATATGGTTTTATCTTGTGCTTGCCAACTATCGACTTTATTGCATCAATTTCAGAAACTCTGCCTGAATTTTTCCAATCTCTTAATTCATTTGTGTTATTTTTAAATTTAATAATAAAACGATTGTTATGTGTATCGTTTGAATAAACTGATATATTTAAAACAAATATTGACATAATAACAAATAATATATTTTTCATTTTCAAAACCTTCATTAATTGTTCCATATAATTAAAACGTGAATGATATAAAAGTTACAATCATCCAGAATTAATATATAATTTTAATACAAACATAAACATTTTTATTTTAATGCAATAATTGCTATATTGAAAAAATGTATTGTTTAAAAAAGAAGGTAAAACATGAAAAAACTTTGTATAATTATTGCAATGATCATATTAGTTCAGGCAGTTGATTCAAAATCATGCACAAACCTACTTGTATCTCGCGGTGCATCGGTCGATGGTTCCACACTATTGACCTATTCTGCGGATGCCGGTGGATTTATGGAAAGATTTTATTTCTGGAATGGTGGCACTCATAAAGAAGGCGAGATGGTTGATATTTACGATTGGGATTCAGGCAAATATCTCGGTAAGATCAAACAAGCTCCAGTTACATACAAAGTATTAGGCAATATGAACGAATGGCAGGTTTCTATCGGCGAAACTACTTTCGGTGGTAGAGATGAATTGAAAGATACAAATGCAATCATGGACTATGGTTCTTTGATATATATTGCTCTCCAAAGGTCTAAAACTGCTCGCGAAGCTATCAAAGTAATGACCGATTTGGTGGCTGAATATGGTTATTATAGCTCTGGCGAATCATTTTCTATTGGTGATTCTAAAGAAATTTGGATTATGGAAATGATTAGCAAAGGTCCTAGCGAAAAAGGTGCTGTGTGGGTTGCTCGCAGAGTTCCGGATGGTTACATCTGTGCTCATGCCAATCAAGCTCGCATCAGAGAGGTTCCTCTTAATGACCCTGAAAATTGCTTATATGCTAAAGATATTATTGATTTTGCAAAAAAAATGAAATATTACGACCCCAAAAAAGGTCAATTTAGCTTTGTTGATGCATATTGTCCACTCGATCCGGGATCTTTGTTGGCTTGCGAAGGTCGTGTATGGAGTTTGTTCCGCAGAGCTGCTCCTTCTTTAAATTTATCTTCAGACTACTTTAGAGCTGTCAAAGGCGCTGAACCTTATCCATTATTTATCAAACCTGACAAAAAATTAGCAGTCAAAGATGCAATTTCCTTGATGCGCGATCATTTTGAAGGTACAGAATTTGACATGACTACATGCTTCGAAGCTCAGCCTTATGGCAATCCTTATAGATGGAAACCTTTATACTTTGCTGTGAAAGGCGATACAGTTAATAAATATGCTTGGGAACGCCCAATTTCTACTCAACAGACTGCTTTCTCCTTTGTTGCTCAAATGCGCGATAATATGCCAAGAGAAATTGGTGGTTGTTTCTGGTATGGTGTAGATGATACATATTCTACTGTTTATATTCCTATTTATTCTTCTATTGCTCATGCTCCTGATTGCTTTGCCCATGGTAGTATTGCACAATTGGACTTAAATTCTGGATTTTGGGTGTTCAACTTGGTTTCTAACCTTGCTTATACTCGCTATAATGTGATTATTAAAGATGTTCAGGAACTTCAATCTAAACTTGAAAATAAGTTTTTGGCACTCCAGCCAAGCATCGAAAAGACTGCTATGGAACTTTATAAAACTGATAAAAATTTAGCAATTGAATTTCTGTCTGATTATTCATTGAACCAATCCGAAATTGTAGTTCGTCAGTGACGCGATTTGTGGGAACGTCTCGTTGTTACTTATAATGATGGCTACAAAAACAAT
>CAZBNQ010000122.1:0-8116 GCA_964493035.1 uncultured Hyphomicrobiales bacterium
TAAAGGTGGCCAAAACGTGAACAAAGTGGAAACTGCTGTTAGGCTTAGACACATTCCTTCCGGTATTATCGTTTCTTGCCAGCAAGAACGTTCTCAATTCCAAAATCGCGAACGTGCTATGAAAATGCTTAAATCCAGATTATACCAGAAAAAACGAGAAGAAGAAGAAGCCGAAAAAGCTGCTATCGAGGGTAAAAAGAAGAAAATTGAATGGGGAAGCCAAATTCGCTCTTACGTCTTCCAGCCTTATACTATGGTCAACGATCATCGCTCCGAATTGAAAAGAACTGATATTAATTCAGTAATGGATGGCGATTTGGATGATTTTATTAAAGCATTCTTGCTTATCGGCGAATAAATCAATACTATTTTATACAAAAACACCCCAAATGATCCTGTCGTTTGGGGTGTTTGATTTTATACTCTATTCACCATTTATTTAGAGAAATGGTATAAACTTATACCAACTGCGATACTTACGTTTAATGATTCTGCAGAGCCGCTTCCCTCTATAATAAACTTATTTGTTACCAATTTCGATAGCTCAGTAGAAATACCATGAGACTCACTTCCAAATACTATTCCATATAAACCTTTTGTCTTAATTTTTGAAATTGAGGTTTCTCCATTTACATCTGCTCCATAAAGCTTATGCTTAGGGAAATTAGTTTTCAAAAACTCAGGTAAATCTTCAGTTGCATGAAGTGCCAATCTAAATATTGAGCCCATAGAAGCTCTAACAGTTTTTGGATTATAAATATCTGCAGAATTAGGACCTAATACGATTTGTTTGTATCCAAACCAATCAGCAGTTCTAATAATTGTACCCACATTGCCCGGATCTGCAATACCATCAAGAATAATAACAGGAGCAGTATCATCCAATGGATTTTCTTTACTGTTTATTACCGAAATTATTCCCTGAGGAGATTTAGTATCGCATAACTGATCAAATTGATGCTTTGGTGCAATATATACAGCTACACCTTTTTCTGCAAATCGATCGGCTAAACTTGTTATCTGATTATTTGATGATTCTCTTACAATTATTAATTCAGTATGGTGGTTGCTGTTGAGCAATTCCTCTGCTAATTTTTCACCTTCTGCAATAAATAGCCCATTTTCATCTCTAAATTGCTTTTGATGCAATGATTTGATGAATTTTTTTAATCTCTGTGTGATGTGAAGAGCGTAATGCATCTCAATTTATTTAATTAGTTACACATTTTTTTCTATAATCAATTAACTAATAATATTTCTTATGTCAAATAAAAAAAATATATTAAGTTTACATATGATTTTAATATCTCATAAAATTGACTAAAATTACGATAATTTATCGTCAATTTGATATTAGCAATATACATTAATTAATTAAAATAAGCAAAATAAAAGGTAAATAAATGTTAGGTTATGAGATTATTCGCAAAAAAAGAGATGGTCTGGGATTGACTTCTCAAGAAATTCATAGTTTTATTAAAGGTGTATGCTCTTCAGAAATAAGTCCTGCCCAAGTTGGAGCTTTTCTTATGGCTTCATGTATTCGTGGGCTCAATCCTCAAGAAGTATCCGAACTTACCTTAGCAATGAGAGATTCAGGCAATATCTTCGATTTTAGCTACCTTGGTTTGCCTGTGGTAGACAAACATTCCACCGGTGGCATTGGTGACAAAATTTCTTTGCTTATGGTTCCTATTCTTATGGATTTCGATATCGTTGTTCCAATGATTTCGGGTCGTGGGCTTGGGCATACCGGAGGCACAATAGATAAACTTGAATCAGTGATTGGATTTAGAACTTCACTGAGCAATGATGAAATGCACCAACAAATCAAAGATTTAAAAGCTTTTATTGTAGCCCAAACTGCTGATATTGCTCCTGCAGATAAAATTTTGTATTCTATAAGAGATATTACTGCTACTGTAGAATCAATCGGACTTATTACTGCATCTATTCTAAGCAAAAAAATGGCAGAAGGGCTAAACGCTCTCATTATTGATATGAAGGTTGGAAATGGTGCTTTTATGCAAACTTATGATGCTGCTAAAGAATTAGCCGACTCAATGGAAAATGTTGCTAAACACGCAAATATCAAATTTAAAGTCTGCTATTCAAATATGGACAAACCTTTAGGAAGATTTGCAGGAAACTGGCTCGAAATGCTCGAAACCGAACAAGCTCTTTCAGGCTTTGCCTCGAAAGATTTGATGGATAATACAAAGCATTTGTGCAATGAACTACTTGTTCTTGCTGGTATTTGCGATGATATTTATGCTGCCGATAGGCTAGTTAGCGACACTATTTCCAGTGGTCGTGCACTTAATAATTTCTATAAATTTATTGAACATCAGGGCGGAGACTGGAATGCTTCTAAACAAAAATATGCAAGCATACCTACACATTCCATTTTGGCTCCTTCAGCCGGAATAATTAAACAAATTGATACTCTAAGAATTGGTCTTGCCAATGTAGAATTAGGTGCCGGTAGAAAAAATCAAAATGACATTATTGATTTTAGTGCCGGCATGGAATTTTTCAAAAAAACTTCTGATAGAGTCTCAGAAGGTGAAGAAATAGTTAGACTTTATGGCTCAAATACTGCTTTATTTACAAAAATTGAGTCCAAAGTTTTAAGTGCTTATTTGATTGAATAATCATGATTTAAATAAATTGGGAGTGTTATGAAAAAATTGTTACTTGTTATTTTCTTTTGCTTGTTCAATTTGCCAATTATTGCCGAAGAAATTGATTTTGGCTATGATAATGGCGAAAAACAAGGCAACCAATTCAATACTTCTCGCAATAAATGGGAAGAATCTGTTGTTCTTCAGCCTGATGGTCCATGCAAAATAAAAAAAATAAAAATTTATTTTGATGGAAGCAACAAAGTAAAGGATACTATTTATATTGCAGGAATGCCTACTGCAGGTAATTTATATCCAACTGAATTCATTTGGTCTTTCAACTTGCTTGCTCCTCCTATTCCATTTGAATACGACGGAGTTCCCAGTTGGAAAGAATTTGATATTAGTGATTTAAATTTAAAGTCTGATGGATTTGATAAAATTGTAATACAACATATCATGAAACCCAGTGGTCCTTGGTTTGCAAATGATAATAATGGCAAAAATGGCATTCTTTCTTGGATTTGTAATGTATGGACTCCTAATCCAAATTTCTATGATATCGAAGGTACTTTGCATTATCCAATAAATGGCGACTTTATGGTTAGACTTGCCATTGAATACGATTATCCGATTGGCAAAACATCAGATAATCCTCCAATCCCAACTTTAGTAAAAACAACAAATTTCCCTGAAAGCAATAATATTAGTGTTGCAGATTGGAATGGCGACGGTTGGGATGATTTGGGTGTTGGTTCTGCTTTCTATATTAACAATAAAGACGGAAGCTTCAGCAAAGCAAATCTTCAAATGCCTCAAGGATTTTCTGCTCAACAATGGGCTGATATTGATAACGACGGCGATCTCGACTTCTATGGTGTTAGCCCTACTAATGTTGTTTTCGATAGAAGATTTCAAAATAATCTTGATGCAATATTTCTGAATAATGGTAATTCTACTTTTACAAGACTTAATCCAAAAGAATCTTTTAATACTCCTTATCCTGATCCTGTCAGCGATTTCAAATTGAGTGGCACAGGCAATCAAGATTCGTTATTCAATCCTTATGGTACTTGCACTCCTGTCTGGTTTGATTTCAATCAAGATGGAAAACTTGATTTATACATAGCAAATAGACGAATAGAAACCGGTGCCGGCGAATTTAACTGTCCTGACCAGCTTTGGTACCAATCAAGTAATCTCAAATTTGATCTTATAAGCGAAGTCGCTGGATTAAGAGCCAGCGAAGCCTATGGCACTCAAATCGGTAATTACTACGATTGCTATGGAGCATCGGCAGTTGATTACAATAACGATAACCGCCAAGACATTTATGTCGCTACTTATAGACTCGCTCCGGATATGTTATTTAAAAACAATCCTGATGATTCATTTACCGATGTAGCAAAAAACACTGGAGTTTGTGGCAATCCTACTGCTGCTCCATATTATTTCGGGCATGGTATGGGTAGCGATTGGGCTGATTTCGATAACGATGGCGATATTGATTTATGTGTTGGCAATCTAGCTCATACTGATTCGAGAGGTAGCTTCTCCAATCCTTCTCTAATACTTAAAAATCAAGGAGCACCTGACTATAAATTTACTGAAGTTCATAAAGAAATGGGTTTGAAATTTCATGAAGGCAATGCCGGTGTTTGTTGGGCTGATATAGATCTTGATGGTTTTCAAGATTTATGGCATGGCAAGTATGATGGCGGTATTGGCAATTTTTATTTAAATTCTGCCGATCCTAATTTTAAACTTATCGATATTACTTGGACTTCGAACTGCGTTATTCAAAATCCTTGGAATGGTGTCAGACTTGATTATGATCATGATGGCGATATCGATTTTATTATAAGTAATACTCTTGTTAGAAATGATATGCCTAGAAAGGGTAATTGGGTAGCTTTCAGACTTAAAGGAAGCCCTGCCGAGAAAGTTAATATGGACTGCTACGGTACTAAACTAACTGTCTTTTCCGGCAATCAAAAGTTTTTGCGGACTCTAAATGGCAGTGCCGCAGGTACTCGTGGTGCTCAAAACTCTAACGAACTTCATTTCGGTATCGGCTTAAATAATATCGATTCTATACGCATCGAATATATCAATAGTGCTACATTTACTTGGAATAATATACAAGCCAACAGCAGATATTTAATTGAATATGGCAAGTCTCCTACTTTAGCCGAAGTCTCTACTCCTGCTCTAAAATCGCCGGCTAATATGTTCAACGGCGAAATGAATGAAATCAAATTGGAATGGTATCCTATCGGTAACATTGATTCCTTCACTGTCGAAATTGCAGATAATCCTGAATTTTCTAATAACGATGGCAAAAAATATTTCAAGCTCAATAGCAGTACAAATAATTTAATTATCGATAAACAAACTATAAACTTGACAAGATACTTTTGGCGGGTTAAAGCTCATAAATCCGATAAAAACTCTGCATGGTCTTCGGTTTGGGAATTTTCTAATGCATCTGTTGTCCCTGAAAAACCACAATTAATTTTGCCAAAAAATAATGAGCAAAAATCAGGAATTACTCCAAAATTCATTTGGAAACAATCAAAATATACACAGAATTCAAGGCAATATAAAATTCTTTATAAATTAGAAATTGCCGATGATATCAATTTCAATTCAATAATCTCTACTAAAACTAATATTATTGATACTCTATTCCAAATTTCAGAACTTAATTTATTACAGCCTTCGAAAACATATTTCTGGCGAGTTTCTACTCTGGATAATAGCGGAAAATCTGTTGTCTCTGAAACATTTACTTTCAAAGTACTTCCCCTGCCTGATAAAACAATTTTGAAGAATCCTGCTAATAACGAAACCGATGTTGTTATTAAACCTACATTTTCTTGGTTTAAACCTTCAAACTTTGGTACTTTTATATTTCAAATATCAAAAACAGATAATTTTGATAATCCTGATTACGAAAAATCGGCAATTGCAGATTCTAATCTCAAACTTCTTAGCTACAAGCTTGATTGGAAGACAAAATATTATTGGAGAGTTGCGGGTGTTAATGAAAGTGGTAGAGGCGATTGGTCTGATGTATTTAATTTTACTACCGACGAAAATTCCTCAGTAATTGATGATAGCGACAATAAATTTTTCGAGCTCTATCCAAATCCTGCCAATTCACAATTGAATATTAAACTTAATAATATGAATTTAAACTTAAAATCAATTATTATTTGCGATATTAATGGCAAAGATATTTATTCTGTAGATATTAATCAAGTTATTGAATTGATTAATTTAGATATTTCTGCTATTCCTGCAGGTAGTTTTATCCTAAAGCTAAAAACTAATGATGCTTACATTACTAAGAAATTTGTTGTAATAAAGTAAGTTTAAAGGGGTGGGACTTCAAACTCCCACCCCAATTGCTAAATTTGTTTAGTACTTTTTTTAAATTGTCTCGAACTTTTAATAGCTTTATATATTTGCAAAAAATTATAATTAAAAATAATCAAAACTAATCCTATCCAAGTAGAAATCAAGATTTTTTCGCCTAATACAATGCTAATAATAAAAAGTGAAAGAAAAGGAGAAAGTAAAATAATATTTGCCGGAATTGTAGAATTACTGCTATATCTTAGAGCCAGATGCCACAATATAAACGTAATTCCCATCTCAAATAATCCTATATATGCTCCACTCGATAATAATTCAAAACCAATTTCAGAATAATTACCAAATATTGCATTATAGATCAAAATATAGAAGAATCCAAACATAAAGTTTTGGCTCAATTTCTCGCTTTCTTTTCGTTTATCTTTTACACTAAGCGTCCAAAACAAACCCCAAATAATTGATGATCCGACACCTAATAAAACACCTAAAGTACTCGAAAACTTTATGTCGCTTATATTTCCATGTGTAGCTATTATTATCACACCACATAAACTAATAAGCAAAGATATGATTGACTTTAAATCAATTTTTTGTTTTAAAATTAATATTGAAAATATGACTATTGTTATTGTCCAAGTATAATTCAGAGTTAAGGCTTCCTGAGCAGGCAGCAGTGAATATGCTTTAAACAATACAAGATAATACAAAAATGGATTTAAGAAGCCATAAGCAGCCGACATAAGCCATTTAGCTATACTATCAGGTAAAACCCTGCCACCGGACTTTAAATTGAATACAAGAAATACTATCAGCGAAAAACCAATTGCTATTAAAAGCAAATATTCAACACTTGCATATTTTAATCCAATCTTAAAAGCTGTAGCAACAGTTGACCACAATAATGCAGACATCAAAGCATAAATAACAGATTTCTTTTCTATCATTTTTGAAGCTGCCTTCTAAAATCATTTTCAGTATAAAACGCATTAATACCATCAATATATTTTCGATTGGATGGATGAATTTTTAATGCTTGATTCAGATAATATTCAGCTTCGTTTTGATTACCAAAATAAACAGATGCAATACCATAATTATAAAAAGCTTTTGACAATACTAAATCATTTATATATTTTCGTGTAGTCAATCTTTTTAGTAATTCAAGCCCTGCTTGGTAATTGCCCCTATCAATCAAATTTCTTGCATTTTCAAGTTCGGGCATCAAATCATCTTCTTCAAAACAAATTCGAGCTTGCACAAAATAAGGTGTAATTGTCTCCTTAAATTGTGCTGCAATTGATTCAATGCAATTATTATACATCATCTCTTTATCAAATAGATAATTTATATTTATTTTTGAATCATATATAATTGACTTTTTATCAACATAAGAGCTGCTAAAATCTCTTAAAGTAATCAATTGGCTTGTCTTTACATCGATAATCTTTATAGAAGCTACAACTCTATATACAGCATTAATATATTGTTTTTTTACAATTGCTTTTTTGTCAGTCGAATCTATATAAACATCTCCATAATTGAGCAAAAACTCATCTTCAATCACTCTTCCAACCAATAACAAATCGGCAGCAATACCGCTAAAATATCTACTATACATATCTTGATTATAGTTGAAATAATCATCACCCAATTGCTTTTCGGCGAGAGTAGCCATCAAATTTTCTCTATCCAGCACTTTCAATTGTTCGGAATTGAGAATTGCTCTTTGAATTTTATCACTCATTTTATAACTATGCACATCTGGCTTGCCATACTTCGACATAAAATTAAGACATGCAATCGAGTTATAAGCTACTAAATTGATTGGAGCAGGTCTCTTTACATTCATTTTCAGACACTGCAGACATGAACTTAGGAAAATTGCTGAGATAAAAAGCAAGAAATAAACTTTAATTTTGTAGATTTTTTTCATATTTCACCATAAATATTTCGTTTATATATAACAACGAAGCAATCGAAAACAAGTTTCTTTGAAATAACAAGATAAGCAAAAAGGAGTATATAAAAAAAAATCCCGACAAAATCGGGATTTTTTGTACTCGGAGAGGGACTTGAACCCTCACGGGCTATTCGCCCACAGGATTTTAAGT
>CAZBNQ010000123.1:0-8042 GCA_964493035.1 uncultured Hyphomicrobiales bacterium
AAACTGAAGAATATCCACCCCGCCCGCCTAAAGTCTGTCGACACTCGAGTGTAATGAAGATGGTTAAAATTAGTTGCTCAATCATTTATCCATTCACAATATAGAGTAGAATAAAAAAAATAATTAAATATTATAGTAATTATCGAAACTTTTTTCAAATTTTTTTCGTAAAATAATGACGGGATTAAATTTTGTTTAGCAATTTATTAGAAAAATAGTAAATTGCTATTCGATAATATTAGGTGTGTAATGGAAAAAATTAGCGAATTTGCAAGGCGTGTAGATAGATTTATTGCTGCTCACCGTGGTGCTTCTCAATTGGCACCTGAAAATACTTTTGCGTCGATACGCAAGGCAATTGATTGTAACGCTCAAATGATCGAGTTGGATATACAAATTACTAAAGATAATCAACTTGTGGTGTTTCATGATGATGAGTTGGGGCGTACTTGCGAAGGCAAAGGGAAAATATCTGAATTGAATTATTCGGAATTGAAAGATCTCGACTGTGGCTCTTGGTTTGCTCCTGAATTTAAGTCTGAGCGCATTCCTTTGCTCTCTGAGGCTATCGAAGAAATTAAAGGTAAATGCTATTTAAGTGTCGAGATTAAAGGATGCTCCGAGGATAATTGTGAAAATTCGCGAACTGAGCTGATAGTATCTGAAATTCTCAAACACAATTACCAATCTTATACAGTGTTAGCTTCTTTCGACCATCAATTGCTGAAAGCTATAAAGCAATTTGTTCCTCAATTCCACACTGCTGCTATAAAAATACCATATATAGATACACTTCCTTCAGAATTAAATAAAAATTATGGTATAGAAGCATTTATTTGCTCTATCGAAGAGCTCAATCCAAAATTGCTAACTGATATTGAGCGAAGCGGTATTGTGCTTGGCGTATATTCTGTCGATGATAATCAAGCTTTTGAGTTAGCTCTAAAAAATAATGTAAAAGCTATTGGTACAGATAATCCTTGTCTGATTTTAAAATTAATGCAAGAATTTGGAGTCTATCAAATATAGAAAAATGCACAGAAATAAATTTGTAATTCATTTTTCTTTAATTTGATATAAATCAATAAAGTATTATATTGAAAAAAATAACAGCAGAGGTGAAATGGAGCATTTGTTCTTATTTGATTTACCTTTGAAACAGCCAATTCCAATTTTTGCATTATTACTGGGAATAGCATTGATATTTCCATTAATATTCAAAAAATTGAAAATGCCGGGTATCATAGGATTAATTATTGCAGGCATGATTTTCGGTCCGCATGGCTTTAATATTCTCCAAAGAGATCAATCGATAGTTCTGCTTGGCAGCGTCGGGCTGATATATATTATGTTTCTAGCAGGATTAGAACTAGATATTTCTCAAATTAAATTAAATCGAACCCGCTCTATTACTTTTGGTGTTTTCACTTTTGTTATTCCTTTTGTTTTTGGGCTGTTCACTTCTATTTATATACTGAATTTCAATGTCTTAGCTTCGCTATTGATAGCCTTGATGTTTGCTACACATACTCTTGTAGCCTATCCTATTGCAAGTAGGCTGGGCATTGTCAGTCATATAAGTGTTGCAATAGCTGTTGGCGGTACTATTATTACAGATACAGCTGTTTTGCTGGGGCTTGGAATTATAACTAAATACTCGACCGGATCGCTTGATTTGTGGTTTTGGACGAAGTTTTTAAGCTCATTTGCATTGTTTTCGATTACTGTGCTTTGGGGATTTCCGTATTTAGCCAGATGGTTTTTCAAAAATTTTGACGAAGAAAATTATTCTCAATTTGTATTTGTATTTGCATTAGTATTACTTTCCGCATTTTTAGCGGAATTTATTGGAATTGAAGGTATTATAGGTGCATTTTTTGCCGGAATGGCTCTCAATCGCTTGATTCCGCATAATTCAGGCCTAATGTCGAGAATTCAATTTGCTGGAAATGCTTTATTTATACCTTTCTTTTTGATTGGTGCCGGTATGCTGATAGACCTAAAAGTAGTATTTAAAGGTCTTGATACTATAAAAGTAGCAATAGTACTTACTTTTTTGGCTCTATTCACAAAATGGTTTGCGGCATATCTAACTCAGAAGATATTTTCATTTTCATCAATAGAGAGAAATATAATATTCGGGCTTAGTTCATCTCACGTTGCAGCTACAATTGCTGTGATTTTGATAGGTTATAATCTTAAAATAATTGATGCAACAGTTTTAAATAGCACAGTGTTGCTAATTTTGGTAACATGTATTGTAGCGTCATTTGTAACTGAATATTATGGAAGAAAATTAGCACTGATAGAGCAGTCAAAACAAAAGAAACAAGAAGTGCAGGAGCAGAGAATACTTGTGCCATGCTCTAATCCTCATAATATCGATAAGCTGTTGGATTTTGCAGTAGCTTGCAAAATTCCCGGTTCGGAAACCCCAATATTTCCTTTGACAGTAATGATGGATGATGATGCTACTGAATTTAATATTCATCATCATAATCAGAAAATAGAAACATATGCTCGAATGGCTTATCCAAATGAACATAGAATTACACCCACTTCTAGAGTTGATACAAATATAGCCGACGGAATAGTGAGAGCTGTAAAGGAAATGCTTGTTAATGTTGTGATTTTGGGCTGGAACGAAAAGACAAAGAAATCGAATGCATTTTTTGGCAGATTAATAGATAATGTGCTTGAGCATACCGCTCAGTCTGCATTTGTATGCAGGCTAAATCAACTGACGAATATCACTAAACGTGTTCATGTTGCAATTCAAAAGTATGCAGAGTTTGAAGTAGGATTTGAAAGTATTTTGGCTTTATTGAATCAATTTGCAAAGAATGCGGGGGCTAAAGTTAGCTTTTATGCACATCAAAATACGATAAATGCAATCAAACATCAATCGAGAAGCAATAAGATATTCTTAGATGCAAATTTCAATACAGTCGATTCTAATGATGATTATTTTTCGATACCAACTCATGTTAGTTCTGAAGATATATTTTTAGTATTTAATGCAAGAAATAAGACAGTATCTTACCATAGTTATGTGGAAGACTTAGTTAAATATACGGCGCGTAAATATCCGGCTATGAATTTGATAGTTGCATATCCGCAACAAAATCCTTTAGTAACGGCTGAAGATTTTATGACCTACGACGTGCTCGATTCTTCATTTATCGAAGAAAATATTAATGTATATACTAAGATAAAACGTTTTTTTGCAGGTATGGGCAACGACAAAAGATAATTCCAATTATTAATAAATTAATAGGTGATAGATGAAATCGCTTGTATTTTCATTTGTATTAGGCTTTTTTGCTATATCGGCTGTTTTAGCACAAGATTCTAAAATGATGCGCTATCCTAATACTTCACTTACTGAACTTACATTTTGTTATGCCGGTGATGTATATATTGTACCAATCAATGGCGGTATTGCACGCAAGCTGACTAGCTCGCAAGGCTCTGAAATGTATCCTCGTTTTTCGAGAGATGGAAGGCATATCGCTTTCACTGGCGAATATGACGGCAATAGAGAAATCTATACTATTCCTTCTATTGGTGGCGAACCTAAAAGATTGACTTATAGTATGGATATGGATGATGTGTCCGAACGCCAAGGACCTGATAAGATTATTATGGGCTGGACTCCTGATGGTAATTCAATCTACTATCGTTCGAGAATGAAAAGCTGGAATGTATTAGTCGGCAAATTGTATTCTATTGATAAAGATGGTGGCATGCCAAGTGAGTATCCTCTCCCAAAATCAGGTTATGCTTCTTTATCACCCGATGGCAAACAAATAGCCTACAATCGTATATTTCGTGAATATCGCACTTGGAAACGTTATAGAGGTGGCCAGGCTGATGATATTTGGATTTATGACTTCGATACAAAACAATTGCAAAATATAACTAATAATCCTGCTCAGGATATTATGCCGATGTGGTATAAGAACAAAATATATTTCCTTTCAGATAGAGACCATACAATGAATTTGTTTTGTTATGATATGACAACAAAGCAAACTAAAAAAGTAACAAATTTCTCTGAGTATGATGTCAAGTTTCCTTCTTTGGGTGCTGAACATATTTCGTTCGAAAATGGCGGAAATATTTATACTCTAAAACTTGAAAATGATTATATGGTTGTAGTTCCTATTTCAATCGGTGATGATAAAATATATGCAAGATCGAAGTATGAAAATGTTGCTGATAGAATCAACTTTTTTGATCTTGCTCCCGATGGCAAACGTGGTGTTGTTTGTGCTAGAGGCGATATTTTTACTGTTCCTGAGGAAAAAGGTAATATATTAAATCTAACAAAATCTAGCGGAGTGCACGAAAGAAATCCGGTCTGGTCGCCCGATGGACGATGGATTGCTTTTATTTCGGATGAATCTGGCGAAGATGAAGTCTATATTATTAGGCCTGATGGCTCTGAAAAGACAAAATTGACAAACGACGCAAAATCATACAGGTGGGAATTAAAATGGTCGCCCGATAGCAAAAAATTGCTCAATTCAGATAAAGCCATGAGGCTTTATTATATTGATATTGAAACAAAGAAAACTACTGAGATTGCGAAATCTAAGACTTGGGAGTTGAGAGATTTTTCTTGGTCGCCCGATAGCCGTTGGGTTGCTTATACTGATTTTGTTGGAAATTATCTTTCAATTATATATCTATACTCTATAGAAACAGGAAAAATTACTAAAGTAAGCAGTGAATTTTTTGAATCTTCCGAACCAATATTTTCGAAAGATTCTAAATATTTATTCTTCACTTCAAACCGTTCATTCAATCCAACAATTGGAAATTTCGAATATAACTTTACATATAATAATATGACAAAAGTTTATGGAATTACTTTGCAGAGAGAGACTGAATCGCCATTTGCAAAATATGAAAGCGACGAAACCAAAGCTTTAGACGAAGAAAAGAAAAAAGAAGAAGCAGATGATGACAAATCGAAGGCAAAAAAATCTAAAAAAGAAAAAGATGAAGATAAATCAATTAGTTTCGATTTGGATGGAATTGAAGGCAGAATATTTGAATTGCCTGTGCCGGCTGCAAATTACTTTGGATTGTCAAGTTTTGAAGATAAAGTATATTATGTGAGGACACAAGCTGGAAATCCTCCTACATTGTATGAATATAATATTAGCAAAAAAGAAGAAGTAAAGATTGGTGCTTTTGCATCTTATACTATTTCTGCTGATGGCAAAAAGATTATGTTTGCTCAAGGCAAAGATTACTTTATTACTAAACTTAAAGATAATATCAGCGGAAAAGAAGGTAAATTGAACCTTGCCGATTTGAAAATGGAAATCAATCCTAAAGAGGAATGGAAGCAGATTTTTGAGGAATCATGGCGTCAGATGAAGTATTTCTTCTATGATCCTAATATGCATGGAGTGGATTGGAAAGCTATTAAAGAGAAATATGCAAAATTACTGCCTTATGTGGCTCATCGCTCAGATTTGACTTATATTTTAGGTGAAATGATTGGTGAACTCAACATTGGTCATGCTTATGTTGGTGGTGGTGATCTGCCAAAAGTCGAATCCTCAAATATTGGCTATTTAGGTTGTGATTTTGAATTTGATGCTCCAAGTGGTTTCTATAAGATCAAAAAGATTTATGAAGGAAGAAATTGGGAAGAAAAAACCAGATCGCCTCTCACTGAATCGGGAGTGAAAATTAAGCAGGGTGATTTTATTATCTCGATTAATGGTAAAACTCTAAGCAAGGAAATGACTCCTTATGCTGCAATGACAAATCAGGCTAATAAGTTTGTTACTATAAAATTTAATAAAAATGCTTCTGCAAATGGTGCCTCTGAGCAAACAATCAAAACGATTGGTTCTGAATCTGATTTGAGATATTTTAATTGGGTTGAAAACAACCGTAGATATGTAGATTCTGTTACTAATGGTAGAGTTGGTTATATTCATATTCCTGATATGAGTCCGACAAATGGACTAAACGAATTTGTTAAGTATTTCTATCCACAGGCTCGCAAGGAAGCTTTGATCATTGATGATAGATATAATGGCGGTGGTAATGTTTCGCCAATGGTTATCGAAAGATTGAGAAGAATTCTTGCTGTTGCAAAGAATGCACGAAACCAAGAAATGGTATTTACTACTCCAGATGCTGTAATGACCGGACCAATGGTTTGCTTAATTAATGAGCAATCTATGTCGGATGGTGATTTATTCCCATATCAATTCAAAACAATGGGATTGGGCAAATTGATTGGCAAACGTAGCTGGGGCGGTGTGATTGGTATACGCGGATCTTTGCCTTTTATTGATGGCGGCTACCTTAATAGACCCGAATTTGCTAATTTTGGTGCTAATGGCACTTGGGTGCTTGAAGGAACCGGGATGAGCCCTGATATTGAAATTGATAATAACCCTGACAAAGAGTATAATGGAATTGATGAGCAATTGATTAAAGGTATTGAAGTGATTTTAGAAGAACTCAAAACCGATACGAAACCAAAAGTGCCAAAAGTTCCGGAATATCCAATTAAAAAGTAATATAAAATAGAAGCAGTCAATTAAATGGCTGCTTCTTTTTTTTCTTTGATTGGTTAAAGTTTTTATTAATTTGTAAGTACAAAATCGAATACAACCGGCAGTTGTCAAATACAACTACAAAGAGTGTGAAAACAACTATAAGTTGTTAAGTGCTTGTTGTATATAGTGTTTGCATGAATTATTTTTGTATTGTCTTTTATTAACAAAAAAGGTGTACAAATGGATATCAATATGATAGGCAATCAAATTGCCAAAGCAAGAAAACAGATGAATATTACGCAGTCGCAACTTGCGGAAAGACTTTTTATAACTCCTCAAGCAGTTGGAAAATGGGAGAGAGGCGAATCAGTTCCTGATATAATCACAATGAACAAACTTGCAGAAATTCTTGAAGTTGATTTAAATTATTTTTCTGAAAAGTTTAATTCTATCGAAAATGATTCAAAATCTAATACTATAAATAATGAAAAGGAGCCTATTAGTTCAGTCAAAGCAGGCAAGCTCAACTGGGATATGTCGAAAGGTAATTGGGTAGATGCTGATTTTTCGGGATTAAAGGAGCTGAACGATAAGTTTGGTTCGTCAAATTTGATGAGATGTAAGTTTGTTGGTTCTGATCTTTCAGGTCTATTACTAAAGAGTAATAATGTGGATAGCTGCGACTTTACTGATTCAGATTTGAGCGAAAGCAAGATCTTAAATTCGAATTTGGCAAAGAATATATTTAGGGATTGTAATTTCGAAGAAGCTGAGATAAGCAAATCAAACTTAGAAAAATGTGATTTTTCGGGTGCAAGATTTAAAGGGACAGTATTTGAGAAGAGCTTTATTTATGGGTGCAATTTGAATGATGCTGACTTAAGCTCTATTGTTGTAAGATTTGGTGGTATATCCGGTGTTTCAGGAAAATCTGCAGATAGGGTGATGAATACTATTTCTAATGCGGTTTGGAATCGATGCAGTTTTAGTGATACTTATTTTGCAGATCTTGTGGTTATAGGGCAGTTGATTGAGTGTAGTTTCGAAAATTGTGATTTTACACGGATTACTTTTCAGGATGCTATATTTATGAATTGTTTTTTCAAGAATAATGAGAAAATGAAGAAAGTTAAGTTTGTTGGTTGTAAGGCAGATAGGCTTAGTTATGAGTTCCTTAGAACTTGTAATGCTGATATGAGCGGAATAGAAGTGTTAGTATAAATATGAATCTGGTTAGGTTTTGTTTGATTATTGAGTGCTATGTTCAATTTGGCAAAAACTTGGTGTCCTTAGTGCTCCATTCTTAAAGAAAAATCGAAGAAAAAGAAATAAGAAAAGGATCACAAAGTTACACGAAGTTTGCCACAAAGTTGCACAATGTGAAGAAGATACGATGTGTATTGGTTTGAAAAATTTAGTGCTCCATTCTTAAAGAAAAATCGAAGAAAAAGAAATAAGAAAAGGATCACAAAGTTACACGAAGTTTGCCACAAAGTTGCACAAAGTGAA
>CAZBNQ010000124.1:0-7988 GCA_964493035.1 uncultured Hyphomicrobiales bacterium
ATTTTATTTGTATGTTTAATTATTAATTTAGAATTTATTCTCATTCCTTTACAAACTTATATGTTCGTGTTTGTTTGCTATTTTTAAGGAGCAGAAAATAAGTGCCCGGAGATAGCCTGCTTGTGTTGACTTCAACTTTCTCAAGTCCAGATTTTTGACCAAGATTTATTTCTTCTATCTTCTTGCCACTGATTTCAAGTATTTCTGCTGAATAATTATCCGGCTCAAGTTCAATATCAATATTCATAAAGTCTTTTGATGGCATTGGATATGAATTCTCGTTTCCCTTTACAATTGGAGGGATTCCTGTTGCTATACATGGTCGCTCAGCTGCAATCTTTCTACCATCACCAGTACTTCCGTATAAATATTGATTACCTAATGTAACTGGCCAACTTAAAAAATCGGACATATCTTGACATACTGCTGTTGGGTTAGGTATATTATACCATTTTGCTGCAGAATATAAATAGTTTCCATCTTTTGAAAATTGACATTCAGATGAATTAATATTCAGTTCCATCACTAGACTGTCTGTAATATAATCTCTTATTTCATATTTATTTTCAATGCTTGGGTCCCAACTTATATCATATCCGTAATATCCACAGCCATACCTGTGAAAGAAATTTGTAAATGGCATATATCTCATCACAATTAGCGTACTGTCTTCGAGATTGATTACTACCCAAGCAGAAAATTTCAGTGGTTTAACTGGATTGGGCCCATATTCGCATTTAAATGAGAATATATATTCTCTTCCATTTTTTCTAAATGTACCATCACTTTCAATATAACTTAATACATCAGGAGGCCTTACTGTATCAGGAATACCAAAACTCATCAGTTTGGTATATGTATTTGCATCGTAAAATGACTTATTATTTACTGCTATTATACTTCCGTCATCTGAATACACTGCTCTTCCAAATCTAGCATGTATTGTATCAATAACTTCAAGATTGTTGTTTAAATCAACTACCAATGTTGGTGTGTCTGAAGAACCAAGAATCATAATACTTGAATCAGGTGAAAATGTTACTGACTCTACATGATTGTACCTTTTATTAACACAATTTGAATCATAAAATGTCTTAATCCATTCACCTGTTTGCGCATTAAATACTTTAGCTGGATTACCGTAATCAGAGAGTGCATTTTGGGGATCCAATGTATCACTATCCCAGCTATGATCAGTCACCCACCACCCATCATACCCCCATGCTACAACAAATCTTTCATCAGGAGAAACTGTAATATTCTCCGTAGAGCAGTGTCTGTTTGATACCCATATTGTGTCGTTCTGAGAAAAGACACTCAAGTAAGAACTCATAAATAAAACAACAAAAAACAAACGTTTCATATCGAAACTCCTTTAAATTAATAATTAAACACATATTTGAAAACACTTTCAAATATACAGACAAATATATATTGTAATAAGTTACTAATGAAGTAAAGTTGATAAAAGTGGTCTTTTCATGTTAGTATCGCCTCCTAAATAAGGAAATTTTATAAAATTTTTGTTAATTCATATTGAATCACATTCAATACTTCATAGAAGTATTCCCAATAACAATTTCCTTAATAATTAGCAGTTATTTTTTGTAGCTCACTAACAATCTTGAAATATTGCTATAAATAAATTACAAAAAATATTTTTGTTAATCCAAAACTTTTTTAATATTTCTCTATATTTTCTGCAGCAATTAATTGTATTTTAATATTTATTTAATTTATATTAATTCATTGAAATTTAAAAAACAACAGGCTGCTACTTGTTAGCAACCCACAGATATCATTGTTTATTATTACAAATTGTGGAATTGTCTTAAAAGTCAAATCGAGTCGATAAAAAAATTGGCTTTCATAAATCCTCAATAAAGAGTTTTTGATGAAAGCCAATAATTTTTTTATTTTTAGAGCATGACTTACTTTTGAGACAAGCTCTTTAAATTTATATAATTACAAGATTAGTTTTTATGTATATCTCTATGCATAATTCTTCTAGATTCTTGAAGTTTTTCATCATCCGGAAGCGACATTAATCGAGCATTCAAGTCTTTATCATTTTCATTTTTCAATACATTAGCCACATGCGAAATTACTTGTGGAGGGAACACATCGTTGCGTTCGAATAATGCTCTGTGTTGCAACAATTTTTCTGCTGATTCAACGCAGCTTGTAGCGATTTCAGCAAGATTATTTTGTGCATTATGTTCGTGAATATTAACAGTAACATGGCATTTTTCTGTAATGTCCAAAGCTTCTGTTTTATTTGCAAGTCCCCATTCTGCAGCCATAGCAATACCAGACAACAACAAATGAGTATTTCCACTACCATCAGGAGTACGAATTTCGACAGTTTGGCGTTTTGGATCTTCAGCCAAAGGAATAGTACCTGATTCATTTACTACCGAAGCCAAGTTTCTCAAATTGTTCCAACCTAGTGGCACACGAATAAGAGCGCTACGGTTCATTTCACTCCAGCAAACGAGTGTAGGAGCTTCTTGATGAGGCACTAATCTCAAATAAGATGCAGAAACCATATTGCCGAAAGCAGTAAGGCTTGGAGCATAATGGCACAAACCACCAATAAGCATTCTTGCTTCTTCAGATAATGCGCCTTTTTCGTCTGTCATAATATTTTTGCCATTGCGCATAAATTGAAGATGGAAGTGCATACCATTGCCTGCATGACCAATTTCTAATTTAGGTACAAAAGTAGCTGTATATCCATGACGATAAGCCACATTACGTATAATCCAACGAGCTAATACTACATGGTCTGCCATATCTTCGATAGGTGCAGGCAAGAATTCGATTTCTACTTGTTCTGCTTTTTTGCCATTCAATTCGCGGAAATCGCTGCATACTTTTTCTAAGCATCCAACTTCGTGGTGAGCATATTTAACGCTACCGGATAATTGTGTGATGTAGCGAACCATTTCGTTCAGTACTTCAGCAGTCTTAACAAATGGTGCAGAAGCATGATAAGCTCTTTGTTTTGGCATAGGGAACAATGGATTATCATCGTTGCTCAACAAATAGAATTCCAATTCGCCCAAAGCCCATAGTTCGAGTCCACTTGCTTTCTTGATATTAGAAGCTGCATTATGAAGAATATTATCAGGAGCAAACCAAGCGCGGTTGCCGTCTTTATCCAAAAATCGGCAAATTAAGTCTAAGCTGCCATTATCAAATGGGTTCAAAAATGCAGTTTTATATACCGGAACTACATATAAGTCTGAGCTGCCGGCATCCACAATACCTTTGAATAATGAAGAACCATCTACTCTTTCGCCTTCTGTAAGGATAATTTCTGCTTGAATTCTATTTGCAATAGGAATACGCAATTCTTTAATTTTACCATCAATACCAGTGTAATGAAAAGTAATGCGTTCAATATTTTTCTTAATAATTACTTCGATTAAATCATCTCTTGTAAAATCTTTTGGGTCTTTATTCAAAAGAACCGAAATCGGATTAGACAACGCGAAAAATTCATTTGTCTTTGCCATAATTTCTCCATATTTCACTAATTAAAATTTTCAAATATTTTTCCAAGCCTATATTGTCCTATTTATTGCTTAGGCTTGCCTAAAGTTATTCCCGATAAGCATTTGAAAAATCGGAAAATACCGCATTATAAATATAAGTCAAAAAAAATTAATAAATAAGTGAAATTTTATTTTTATTGAAATTTTTTAATGATTGTTTATTTGCTTATTTTTAAGATATTTTGTTTTTGTTCATTTTCGATTTGATGTGTTATGAATTTAGATGATATAGTTGTAGTTGGCATCACCGGCGGTTTTGCAAGTGGAAAATCTACTGCTGCAAAGCTAATTGCCGAAAAAGGTTTTAAAGTGAGTTTCACTGATGATCGTGCAAAATTTTTAATGAGCGAAAAGGATAAAATTAAACAAAAAATTATTTCTGCTTTTGGAAATGAGGCTTATATTGATGGCAAATTAAATAATCAATATCTTGCTTCATTAGTTTTTGGCGAAGACAAAGAGTCTGCAAAGCGCCGCGAAAAGCTCGAATCAATAGTCCATCCAGCTGTTATCGACGATATGATTGCACTTATCGAAGAGTATGCTGCAAGCGGTAATAAATTGATTTTTGTGGAAAGTGCTATACTTTTTGAAGCCGGTATTTCCGATGGATTTGATTATATTATTAATATTGCTGCTCCTAAAGATCAACGCATTAATAGAGCTGTTCAGCATAGAGGATTTTCCGAACAAGATGCTATGAAAAAAATCCAATCCCAAATGTCGGACGAAGAACGTGCAGGGCTTGCCGATTTTAGTATCGACAACAACAAAACTGTAAAGGATTTGCAACAGTCGATTGAATTTTTGTTGCCTATTCTGACACATTTGCCTCCAAAAAACTTCGAAGATGATGAAAATGAATAATTTCATTATATTTTGATTAACTTTTTTCGCTATAATTCGTCTTTAGTTTGTATTATTATTTGAGCGAAAATATGACTAAAGAAGTTTTATCGGAAATTGCTAAGGAAATTTATACCAATGATACGGAATCATTGGCAAAAGAGCTTTACGATCAGATTATAAGTGTTAGGTTAGACCATAAAAATGCTCTTACCGGTGCACTATCTTTGGCTGATATCAGCAAAGAAAACGTAAAGAAATTAATTAACGAAAAGTTTGGTAAAGAAATTTTCGATCGTGTTGCATTATTAAAGAGAATTGCAGGGATTGATGTTTCTGAAAAAGGTAAACACCTGAACAACCTTAGAAAAAGCTTTATCCAATCATCTGACGATATTTCAATTATTATTATTAAACTTGCCGAACGCCTTGTTCAATTGAGAAATGCAGATAGATGGGGACATGACAATTTGCTTGCCCTATCGGAAGAGTCTTTATATTTTTATGCTCCTATCGCTCAAATGCTTGGCATTAGAAAGATTTATCAAGAAATGGAAGATATTTCATTTAAAAATTTATATCCCGAAGACTTTAATCAGCTTGATATGCTTCTAAATAGAAACATGGGCATATATACTTCTAAATTGAGCGAGATGAGGGCAGATCTCGAAAAAGCTATTAGAGACAATAAAATAAGTGCGCGAATTCAATCTCGAGTCAAACGTCCTTATAGTATTTATAGAAAATTAGTTAAGCAGAAAATTACTTTCGATAAAATTTACGATCTACTTGCGCTAAGGGTAATTACAAACAGCTCTGAGCATTGTTATCTCACTTTGGGCGTAGTGCATAGCAAATGGATGCCAATCGATGGACGATTCCGCGACTGGATTACATATCCAAAATCAAATGGCTATCGCTCAATTCAGACTACTGTCCATACCAGATCGGGTGATAAATTTGAAATTCAGATACGAACCGAAGAAATGCACGAAGAGGCAGAATTTGGTTCTTCGGCACACTGGGCTTATAAGCAGGGCTCGGGCGATAGTGGAGGTACTTGGCTAAGAAGGCTGCATGACTTCCTCGATAACGAAGAATATTTTGATAATCCATTCGAATTTTTTGATTCTTTGAAATCGGAAATGAAGCGCGATTATATAAACGTATTAACTCCAAAAGGAAAAATTATTTCTCTTCCCGAAGGCTCAAGCCCTATCGATTATGCATTTGCTGTGCATACAGATCTGGGCTACAACGTTACAGGCGCACGAATTAATGGCAGATATGCCAAACTAAAGACTGAACTTAAAAGCGGTGATGTGATTGAAATTATTTCTTCAAATTCAGCAACTCCATCCCGTGATTGGCTCAATATTGTTAAGACTTCGAGAGCTCGATCTAAAATTGTTCGTTGGTTTAAGAAAAACGAAAAAGAATTGTTTGTGATTCAAGGCAAAAATGCTTGGGACAAGCTCAAAGAGCAATACAAAAAGAAATTGCAGGGGCACGAAGACGAACAAAAATTCAAACGAGCATTGGCTTCGATTGGCTATTCGAATAACGAAGATTTTTACTATGCAATTTCTTCTAAAGCAGTAAAATGCAGTTTATATTTATTGAAAAAAATATATCCCGATGCATTTAAGAAATCTCTTGAAGTCAAAAAAGCAAGCTCAGGGATTGAAGGCAGAAAGCGTGCTCCAAACATCAAGGTAGAAGGGCTCAGCAATTTAGAAATTAAACTTTCAAAATGCTGCAATCCGATAAAAGGCGAACCGATTATTGCTTATATAACAAAAAAGTCGGAAATGAAAATTCATTCTAAAGACTGTCCATATTTGAAGCAAAGCCATTTAGAGCCCGAAAACTTTAAAAAAGCAGAATGGATGGCGGGCGAGTTTCTTCAGACTGTTAGGTTCAAATTATTTGGCGAAAATTATACCAAAATGCTTCAAGCTGCTGCAGACGCAGCAGATTCAGATAAAATCACAATTTTATCTACCGGCAAACTATCACTTAAAGGAGATAACGAAGGTTTAGCAATTGAAGTGGAAGTAAAAGATATTTCACAATTAGAAAGCTTCATCAATAGATTAAAATCTTCGAACGCGGTAGAATCTGTGAAAAATTAATAAGAACAATGGCTTTAATTAATATCATTTTTTAATTAAAGCCATTATTTTAATTATCATTAAAAAGTAATCCCACAATCATAGCCAAATAGACCTTTCTCTTCAATCTTATCTATTTCGACCACTCCATTTTCTGATTCTAGCTTATATATCAACTCAATAAATCCACCCCAATAAGTAAATACAACTAGCCTTACATCGATTTTGTCATCATCTATTTTCACAGTAGGCTTAAAATCGATTTTTTGTATTTTTTCTAAATCAGAAGATGAGAATTCTGCCATTGGCTTAATATTTTTTTTGGCATATTCATAAGAAGTTATTATTTCACGATCATGATAACCAGCATGCCAACCCAAACAATATTGGCTGCCCATAATAGCTAAGATTGTATATTCAAGATACGCTTCAGGAGTATTTTCAACTTTTATCTTATTTAAAAATCCTCTATATTCAGCGGCTTTATAAGATTGTATTTTTTGAGGATCGTCACAACCAGATTTCATAAACTTAGAAAAACAAGTTTTAAAATATTCGACAGAGTCTTTTGGAATTACAGTCGAGTCTAAAGTTTTTCTATTGAAGTCCTTTAAATTTTCATCTTCAATTGTTACTAACAATGGAAAATCCCCGAGTCCATCACCGGTTATAATAAATTTCAAATTATATCCATCTTGCATTTTAAGACTGGATAGCACTTTGAAGTATTCATTTAAATCAAAACTTCTCATCAATTCGAAATAATCTTTTTTTGTTCTAGGATATTTAGCTTTACACTGAATATTATAAATACCCTCCTGTTTTTCTTTAACAAAATTAGAGTAATCTTGGCAAAAAAGATTAGTTGAACAAATGCAGCTAATAAATAAAAACATTAATAATTTCATAACATCTCCTATTTTATTTCTATTTCAGCAATTTCTTGAATTTCATTTTTGGAATCTAATTTCAACATAATTTCCTGGCATTTTTCGTTTTCTCTGCCATAATTTGTATAAATCAATAATTTTAGATTTGGTTTTTCGGAAAATGCTTTCTGGCTCCTATCAGAATAATAATTCACTTTGATTTTATATTTTCCTTTAGGGGCATCTTTTATCATGTATTCTTCCGGTCCCATTAGTTCAATCATTTCAGCGCTATGTATTCCACCATTCGATGTTAAATCATTATACTTGCTACATTCAATATCTTTGGGCTCAACTACATATAGATCAATATTAGTATTGTCCACATCCCAATTAATAACTATACGTAAATCGACTTGACAATCATGAACAAAGCAAGAATCGTAATTCTTTAGATCTACAGTATTATTTGAAGATTTGATTATGTGATTGAACTCAATAATATATGTAGCTATACAATAATTGGAATTTGAATCAATTAATTTATACATAAGATTAGCAGCTTCCTGATATTTACCCATTTTTTCTTTTAGCAAAGC
>CAZBNQ010000125.1:0-7977 GCA_964493035.1 uncultured Hyphomicrobiales bacterium
AGTAAAAATAATAAACAATGCTTAAAATTATGATAATGAATATCATGTAAAATGCAAAAAGGCTTTTTTTAGTATACAGACTGCTAGTGAGATTGGCCATAAAACCCTCTACAATACGTTTTGCCAATAGTGCTTAACTTCCATGAACGATATTTATTAATATTATTTTACATTTTCGTGATTTATAATTGAATTTTAATTTTGCATTAAGAAATTTGCTATACATAAAAAAAAAGCTGTTCTAATATGAACAGCTTTTTTAGTATAGCCTAATATATTATTTTCTCTTAGTAAATCTATCTAAGAAATCAAATACTTCGTTATCCCAAATCATAAACTCTTGAATTTTCGAAATGAAGTGAGTTTCGTCTGGGAAAGCAATTAATTTTGAAGGAATTTTCTTGACTTGAGCAACAGTAAATGCTTCAAGACTTTGAGTGTATGGAACTCTAAAATCACGTTCACCAGTAGAAATAATAATTGGAGTATCCCAATTTTTAGCAAAATTGTGAGGTGAGTTTTTATCGTAGAAACTCATATTATTGCCATCCCAATAAGGACCATTATATTCCCAATTAGGGAACCACAATTCTTCGGTAGAACCATACATACTTTCGAGATTGAACACGCCGCAATGAGCCAAAAATGCTTTAAATCGTTTGTTATGATTGCCTGCGAGCCAGAATGTAGTATATCCACCAGCACTAGCACCTATAGCGCATAATCCATCTTTATCTACATAAGATTCTTTAGCAATTTCGTCGGTGGCAGACAAAATATCTTGCATAGGCATTCCGCCCCAATCTTTGCTTATAGCATCATTCCAATCTTGACCGAAGCCTGGCACTCCGCGTCTGTTTGGTGCCATCACGATATAACCGTGAGATGCCATCAAATAGAAATTCCAGCGATAGTGGAATCTTTGGCTTATCATACTTTGTGGACCACCTTGGCAGTATGTGATCATTGGATATTTTTTATTTGGATCAAAATCAGGAGGGAAAATTAACCAAACATGAATTTTCTTTCCGTCTTTTGCTGTCACCCAACGTTGTTCGATTTTTGAAGGTTTAAATTTGCTCGAAAAATCTTTGTTTGAAAAAGTAACTTGAGTCATTTTGCCGCCTTTAGCTGGCATTGTGAAAATATCTAAAGGCATATTGATATTTTGAACACCAAAAACTAATTTACCATCATCAGTGATATCCAAGCCTGAACCGAAATCATAGATACCTTCGCTAATTCTTTTACTGTTTGCATTCAAGTCGATATGGAAAATGCTTACTATACCGGAATCGGTAGCAGTAATAAATAAAGACTTAGAATCTTTTGCCCAAATCTTTTCTTCTGCCCATTGGTCGAGTTTTGCACTTAAATCAGTAACTTTAGAATTAGTTCTGTCGAATAGCATTAATCTGTTTTTGTCTGATTCAAAGCCATTATGCTCCATGCTGTAGAAAGCAATATATTTGCCATCAGGAGAATATAATGGGGCTTTATCGTAGCCCATCATGCCTTGAGTAATATTTTTTGTAGTTTTGCTATCAATATTATATACGTAAATATCAGAATTGGTTTGATTTACGAATTCAATACCATAAAGTTTTTTGCATGTGTAAGCAACTTCTTTGCTATCGGGCGACCAAGAAATTTCTTCTGCGCCGCCAAATGGCTTTAGTGGAGTATCATAAGCTTCGTTTGGCATTAAATCAATTGCTTCGCCACCTTGAGCCGGGAGCAATAACAAATGAGAGTAATTTTCATCTACCCATTCATCCCAATGGCGAACAGGTACATTCTCATAAATTCTGATTTTTGCCTTTGATAATTCGGGATATTTATCTTTTGGAGTCTTTAGAATTTTTACATCCGAAGTGATTGCAAAATATTTTCCATCCGGCGACCATGCAAGAGTATTTACTCCATTTTCCAAATTTGAAATTTTTTCTACTTCTTTTGTTGGAAATTTCATTACATAAATTTGAGGAGCACCATCTTTTGTAGATAAATAGGCAATCTTTTTGCCATCTGGCGACCAAATTGCATTAAATTCGGAAGCTTTATCATCAGTCAATCTGATTGTTTCTTTTCCATCTATACTGACAGCATACAAATCATGATAGATTTTGTTGTCTTCAATATTAGGAACTGAAAGTTTATAGAGTATCCATTTACCATCTGGTGAAGCAGAAAATTCGCTTACACGGTTCAATGAATACAATTCTCTTGAATTGAATTGCTTTTGAGCAAATATACTTGTCGATGCCAAGCCAATTAAGATTAAAATATAAATTAATCTTTTCATATTACCCTTTTCCATAAAATCACTAAAAAATTTTTACAAATTACGTTTATTATATAAAATATTCAAGTTAGTTTTTTCCTAATACATTTAAGAAAATATTGTTTTAAAAGTCTTATTTAGTGAAGATTTGCAAAAAAATACCGATATGTGGATATTATTGGCAACAAAGATTGATTTTATAATTTTATCTTTGCAAATTATTTTTTAAATTGATAGGGTTTTAATTTTAAGGAATTCAAATGATTTGCAATAAGTATAGATTTCCGGCTATTTTGTTAATGAACTTGTTCATTATTGCTTTATTTTCAAGTGCTTGCTCTTATAATAGAAGTATTATAACCGAACAGTTCGATTCTCTTAGTGTAGTCAATCCGGGCGAGCCTGTTACTATTAAGTGGAAATTTAAAAATGCTGATGCGGTTGTTATTAGTGGATTCAAGGATACATTAAAACCTGAGGGCGACCTTTACGTTAAGCTCGACGAACCCAAGTTATATAAATTTAAAGTGTTTAGGGATAATTCAAAAGATACTTTGTTTAAAACTGCTGAAGTAAGATTTAAAGAAAAAGTAACAACAGGCAACGAAAACCAAGTATCGCAGAATATTGGATTACCAAAATCTTTCGAACCTAACGAATATTTATCTGGCTATCGTAGTGAACCTAATCAAACAGATATTAATAGAATTAGAATAATAAGAACAATCTATCCGAGCAACGAAAATGCAAAAGAATATTCAGTTAGGTTTCTTGCTCTTGATGAATATGGTAATTATCTGAGAAGTTTAAAACTTGCCTCAATATTCAAAACACAATTGCTTTCTATATCTGATAGCCTTAATCCTCAGATTAATTTAAATATGATTAGAGAAGTAAGCAATGATCCAATCAAAACCAGAATCAACATAAGCATATTTGTTGATAATTCTGCTGCCGCGATGAATAATACTCTATTGAATAAAGAATTCAATAATTTGTTTGACAACTATAAGTTAAATGATAATATAAACATTAAATATTTTAATCATAATAATGGCAATTCTGCATTATTATCTTCGTTTGGCAAGCTGATACCCGAAGCACTTAATCATACGGAAGCAAATGGTTTTAATGCATTTTACAGAAATCTTTTCCAGACAATATCAGAAATGGATTCGAAAAACGAAAAAATGCCTGATGTCTTTTTGATTGTTTTGTTTAGTTCTGATAATGCTTCTGTCGTTGTCGATGCTAATGATATTGCCAAAATTTTGAGAAAAATAAAAGTGCCTGCTTATATTGTAACTATAGGTACTGATTATAATAGTTATTCTTTGAAATATTTAACTGATTATTCAGGTGGAAAATTATATAATATTGATGAAGATAATATTTCTGAAATAAAGAATATTATTTATGAAGTAATTCAAGCTCAAAAAAATTACTATGAAGTAAGATTTAAGCTCGAGGATATGGATGAAGTAAGTGGAGAAAAACAATATGAACTTTCAATTTCCAATGATAAAGCTGCTCTAAAAGATTATAATAGAATTATATACAAACCATTTCCTCAATTTTCAGATTATCAAGCATTAGCAGGATTTGATATTAAGGATACAGTGCTAAAGGATACGTATAAAGAAAATCTTCAAACTTTGGCTGAAGTAATAATGGACAATCCTAACGTTACTGCCGAGATTACCGGTCACGCCGGAATTGAAGGAAATAATGACCAAACATTGAGTATCGGCCTGAGCCGTGCGCAAAGCGTTAGGAAACAGTTAATTGCCTATGGAGTGGCTCCACACCAAATAAGGATATTTACTGAAGGCTGCAATCGTCCTATTTATTTTATTGAACAATATCCCTGGCAAAGCTATTATAATAGAAGGGTTGATATGCGTTGGATAGTGCCCGAACAAATGCCTTACGAAATTATTGCTGAAATTGCTGTTTCAGAAGAAGAAGCCCTCACTTTTGTCGAAAAATGGGAAAATTTGGGCTATAAATCTTATTATGAGAGATATCTGCAAAATAATAATCCGATTTATAGAGTCAAAATTTGGGGCTATAAGACTATTGAGGAAGCTGATACAATTGCCAACAAATTGAGAAAACAATTTAAGAAAATTACCTTTGTGGTTAGATAAAATGGATTTGAATATATTAATTGATTCTAATATTCCTTTATTGCCTTCTGCTCTAAAGGATTTTGGTGGTATGAAGATATTTAGTGGTAGAGAATTAACAAATGAACTAATTAAAACTAGTAATGCTAAAGCTTTATTTGTCAGGTCTACAGTTAAAATCAATAAAGAGCTGCTGGAAGGTACTAATGTTGAATTTATTGCTACTGCTACTTCCGGGATTGATCATATAGATTTAACTTATTTAAATAAAAATAAAATCGAATTTGCTTCTGCTTTAGGATCTAATGCTAACTCTGTTGCAGAATGGGTAGTCTATTGTTCTTTATTATGGGCAGAAACTAATAATATAAATTTGAGTAAGAAATTAATTGGTGTAGTTGGATTTGGAAATGTGGGAAAATTAGTTGCAAAATATGCAGATTGGATGGGATTGAATGTATGGATTAATGATCCGCCTCTTTTTGATTCCGGATTTGATTTTCCCAAACAATTTGAATATCATTCTTTAGATGATATTCTGAAAAATTGTGATATTATTACTAATCATGTGCCTTTAGATTTGAAAGGTAAGTATCAGACTTTGAATCTTATCAACCAAGATAATATTAACCGAATAAAGAAAAACGCATTATTTATTCATGCTTCGAGAGGCGAAGTAGTAAATGAGTTCGCACTGATCAATAAGATAAATAGAAAAGAAATTACTGCTGCTATAGATGTTTGGGAAAATGAACCCGAAGTAGATACTGAATCAATTAAAGCAGCTATGATTGCTACTCCTCATGTAGCTGGTCATGCTTTTGATGGTAAAATTCGCGGTAGTATTATGGTGGCTGAAGCTTTCGAAAAGCATTTCAATCTTATGCCCGATTATTCTGTATTTTCAAAAGTACTGAAAGATTATAATCCACTCGAAAAATCTAAATTTAAAGATTATGATTTTATCTATAATAAATTGAAAAAATCTAGACTAATTGATCATGATCATTGGTTCTTTTCGAATTTAATTGATTTACCTAAAAATATTAGAACTAAAGAATTTGAAAATTTTAGAAAAAACTATCCCGTGAGAAGGGAAAGCTTTTAAAATAAAACATTTTTATACTTGTTTATATTTATTTATATGTTTTTGAGTGATTTATGAAATTTATTTATACATTATTTATAATATTGATCATTGGTTTTGCAAATTTAAGTGCCAAACATTCATTAGTCAATGTAAGAATCCAAACTCCTGAGCAACAAAAATCATTCTTAAATTCTGATTTTGATTTCGAATCTGCAATAGTAAAAAACAATGAAGTATCAATAATTGTAAATGACTATGAGTTGAAATTGATCGAAAAACTTGGGATTTCTTATGATGTTTTGATAGATAATCTGGAAGCATACTATGTAGAGCGAAACCAGATAAACAAAGAAGATTTAGATAAAATTCAAAAACCATTAAATTTTAAATATGGTTCATTAAATGGATTTTTTACATTAGATGAATGCTATTCTGAGTTAGATAATATAATAAAGCAAAATCCAACTTTAGTCAAGAAATTTTCTATAGGAAAATCATTTCAAAATAGGGATATATGGGGATATTACATTGGCACACACAAAGGTGATGGGACCGATGAACAGCCATATGTGCTATATACAGCAATGCACCATGCCCGCGAACCAGGTGGAATGATGTCCTTAATTTATTTTTTAAATGACTTGATTGATAAATATAATAATAATGATGAAGAAGTTGTAAACCTGCTCAAAACGCGTAATATTATTATGGTTCCTGTTGTCAATCCTGATGGTTACTTGTTTAATCAAGCACAAGCACCAAATGGTGGCGGCATGTTTAGAAAAAATTGCAGAACAATAAACGATACTATCTATGGAGTTGACCTAAATAGAAATTACGGACCTCAAGAATTTTGGAATGCGGAAGGTGGTGCATCATCAGATCCATTAAGAGACACATATCGTGGAGAATCTCCTTTTTCTGAACCGGAAACTAAAGCAATTGAATCATTATGCAAAAAATATAAATTTAAAGCTGCACTTAACTATCATACATACGGCAATTTATTAATCTATCCTTATGGGAGTTTAAATAAAGAAACCGAGGATTCAAGTGTATTTCGTGGTTTTACTTATTATGTTCATAAACAGCATAAATATACTTATGGATTAGATCGCCAAGCTCTAAATTATTTTGCTTCCGGCAATTCTGATGATTGGATGTATCTTGAAACTAATGATAAACCTAGGATATTTGCTATGACTCCCGAAGTTGGTAATCAGTTAGATGGTTTTTGGCCTAAAGCTGAGAGGATTCCTGTTCATTGTATTGAGACATTGGGAATGAATTATGAACTATTAAGATCTGTATTTTCGAACGTAAGACCAATGCAATTAAATGCAAAATATAAAAATATGGATATTCCTGATTTAGAACTTACTATAAAGAACATTGGTTTGTATTCTACTGCAAAGACTATATTTATAAATTTGAAATCTTTAAATCCAAATATTAAAGTCAAAAACGATTCAGAACTCAGTGGTGGCTTAGCTCCCGGAATGATAGATAAGCTAAGTTTCAATTTAGAAATTATCAAACCGATTACAAACGGTCAAAAAGCATTTTTTGAAGTTGAGATTAATGATGCTGGTAATACCAAAAGAGATACATTTTCAATTTTTCTGATTAAACCTCAAATTTTCGATTTAATGTCGGAACAAATAAGTGAAAGATGGTCTTCAAGCCCCTGGGTTACAAAATTAGAAAATGGAGAATATTATTATACTGATGCAGTTGATTCAGTAAGCTATAAAAACTTTGAGAGCTATTTGACTGCAAAATTACCAATTTCTTTGAAAAATGTTTCTCGAGCTGTTCTATCTTTCGATGCAAGATGGGGAATAGAACCATACTATGACGCCGGCTTAGTTCAGTTATCTACTGATGGTGGACTCAATTGGATAAATTTAATGTCTGATAGAATGGTGCTTGGTTTGGGTTTGAACAAAAGCAGACAAGAAAAAGATATGCCCGTATTTCACGGATTTATTCATGATTGGACTCGTCAGGAAATTGATTTAGACTCTTATCTTGATAAAGATATTTTTATTCGCTTTGCTGTTTTGACCGATAATGGAGTTGAAAGAAGCGGACTCGCACTGAAAAATATAAAAGTTCTGATTTATAAGCCAATTAATGAGGTTATCGACGTTAATCCCAATAGTATAAGTATTCATCCAAATCCTGTTAACTTTGGCAATTACTTTACAATATCTACAAAAGAAACTTTTACTCCAAAACATTATAAGATAGTTGATGTGCTTGGAAGAATTGTTTGGGAAGCTGATAATCATGATCCGGTATTGAATATTAATTCTAGTTATTTATCTCCCGGTTCGTATTTGCTAATTATAAATGAGGATAACAATTCATATTATGAAAGATTTGTTGTTAATTAATAAATTTATTTGTCTGTCTGTTGTTTTTTTTACTCTTTCTTTGTCTGAGCTATACTCAGGTTTTATAAGAGAGTA